>NZ_JACGWE010000032.1:0-35728 GCF_014077575.1 Pseudomonas sp. 5Ae-yellow
GTCAGGTGCTCACTATTTAAGCAATGTGTTACCTATGTATTTGAATAGAACTGTTACCCATGTTCTTGAGTCGTACACACCCCACCAAGCTGGCCTTCGGCTTCTCTGCGTTACTCGGTGTTGAGCGGCTGCGCGGAAACTCGTCGCTGCGCTCCTCAGACAGTCCGCCCCGCTAATCGCTCAACCCCTGCGTTACTCGACAGCTTGGAAGGGGGAGTAAAGGCCAGAGATCGGAGTCCTGTCGGGCTTGGTTACTTCGCACAAACTTGCACACCAAAACCCACCGCTGCACGGACTGAATAGTCCCATCTGAGCGGGCGAGTAGCGCAGAGCTGCCGGGGAAAAGGTCCTCGCGGTGTCTGAGCGAAGCGAGTTTGCGAGGACCCCCGGCAGCTTGAGCAACGCAGCGAACCCGAAGGGCCGCGCAGCTGGGTGCCCCGGGGGATCGCTAAGGGGGGATGGGCAAGCATTCCCCCTTGGCTCGCCTAAGGGCGAAAGCGGAAATGAGCCAAGCGCACATGTCTTGAATGATGAGTGGTCCCAATAGCCAAACATGGACAAAAACCGCAGCGGAGGCGATGAAAGAACGGAGATCCAGTCCTGTCGGGCTTGGTTACTTCGCACAAACTTGCACATCAAAACCCACCGCTGCACGGACTGAATAGTCCCATCTGAGCGGGCGAGTAGCGCAGAGCTGCCGGGAAAAGCTGCTCGCGGTGTCTGAGCGAAGCGAGTTTGCGAGGGGCCCGGCAGCTTGAGCAACGCAGCGAACCCGCAGGGCCGCGCAGCTGGGTGCCCCGGGGGATCGCTAAGGGGGGATGGGCAAGCATTCCCCCTTGGCTCGCCTATGGGCGAAAACGGAAATCAACTAATCACTCAATCTCCAAGCATCGCTCGCTGCCAGTGTTCACCACAGGTTCTGAAAGGCTCTTCACACAATCCCAGAAAATTTATTTTCATCCCCCGACATCCAAACCCAACCCTCGCGGGTATTAGCTAGTAGGTGACTTACAGAGCACCCAGCTGGATGGGTCAAGCCCATCACCACATGACTGCGAGGAATCACAGATGAATACTTTTAATAAACTAATCCTGACCACCTCACTGACACTGGCCGCCGGCACTGCCAGCGCCGCCCAATTGCTGGCCCTCGGTGAAGACGGCATGCTGCACAAGATCGATACCGACACCTTGAGTGTAACCGTCAGCATGCCGGTTGAAGGCGCCAGTGACCTGCGCGGCATCGACGTCCGCCCGGCCAACGGCATGCTCTACGCATTGGGCGGCGGCACCCAGCTGTACACCATTGATGCGGCCACCGGCCAAGCCACCGCGGGCGCGATGCTGAACTCTGCACTGCCCGGTAGCGAGCATGCGGTGGTCGACTTCAACCCCAAGGCGGATCGTCTGCGTTTGCTGGCCGTCGATGGCACCAACTTCCGTGTGAATGTTGAGACCGGTGAAGTCGCTACTGATGGCAGCGTGGCTTATGCCAAAGATTCCGAGCACGGCAGCATGATGCCGAAAGTGGTTGCCGGCGCGTACACCGATTCCTTTGCCGGGACTGAGAAAACTGAGCTTTACACCGTCGATCTGGCTACCGGCATGCTGATGCTACAAAACCCGCCGAACGATGGCGTGCAGCAACCCGTCGGTGAATTGGCCAAAGGCCTGGACGCTGCCGCCATGGACATCGCCAGCGACGGCAAGGGTGGCAACACCGCTTATGTGCTGGCCAACGGCACTCTGCATACGATCGATCTGAACACCGGCACACCCACCTCGTTGGGCATGATCGCTGACCTGCCAGAGGGCATTATCGACATCGCGGTATGGCCTGAAATGTAATACGGCTGTTGCGCTGAAACAGAAACCCCGCGCCGTTGCGCGGGGTTTTTAATGCTTCTAGTTAGCCTTTTGATCGTTCCCACGCTCCGCGTGGGAATGCAGTTCAGACGCTCTGCGTCTACTGCTGCCACAACGCACGCGCACTATTCAGCAGCCGTCAGCTCCGGCATTTTGACGCCCACCAGTCGGGTGCTGAAATCGTGCTTGAAGTTGTAGTCACCCACGTAGGCTTGCGCGATCTTGCCAGACCATTCGATATCGAACGTGGCGGGGCCGGTGCGGATAAACTTGATCTTGTGCTGGGCTGCGGCATCGTGACCGAGCAGGTAGATGTGAAAGGCGAAGTCGTCCCAATCTTCTATAGCGTCGGGGTGCATATCCACTTCTAGCTCCAGACCGTCGAGTAGGGCTTCAGTGTACTCAGCCTCTGGGCAGACCTTGAAGCCGCCGTTGTGCCACTCATTGGTCGATAGTGTGCATCTGTGATAGTTGCCCCAGACGATGGGAGCTTGCCAGTCGCTGTCGTATTCCGCATCTTCGCCATCGTCGATATCACGTTCAGCGTAGTAGTCGTCGGTTTCCAGATGAAAATGAAACCAGACCATGCCCTCGCGTACCTCGGCAGTCCAGGAGAAATGCTTGACGGCATGGCCTTCCGGCCAAGGGTTGTTCTTGAAGTAGATTCGGTTATCCATGGCGGTTACTGAACAACTTTTGTCAGGCGCACGCCATCGACCACCATCTGCCACTGACCATTGTTCAAATGGGGTGGTTCAGTCACATCAAAGGTGGTGGTGAAGGGGCCAATGCCAACCACAAAATCGTCACCCAGAAACTCCTTTACCTGGCTGTTGAGCGAGGTGGTTCCGCCGTTTTTCAGGCGTTTATAGGCGACGGTGCCGTCAGTCAGAATAAGCAGGGCCATCTCGCTGCTTTGCCATTCGCCAGCGTAAGCCATCTTCTCTGGGGGCAAGGGATCTGCGCAGCCGGTGATAAGCGCGGCCAAAAACACAACAATCAGTACTTTAAACTTCATAAGACTCTCTATCGGGTGGGTATTGGTTGGGTTGATGACGCCAACCGGTGTTACTCAACGGCCAGAAATTGCACAATCGCGGCTTTATTCGGGTGATTGCTGAGCCACTGTCGGGCGGCTATGGCGCGCTCGGTATCCTCTTCGCCAACCACTTTTTTTAGCCGCTCTATGCGGGCCAGCTCGGTTTGTTCCTGGCGCACCTTGCGCTGCCATTGATCGCTAAACACGCTGGGCAATTTGTTGGCCAGCGCCAGGGATTTGAGTAGCTGCCACTCGCCGCCATCGAGCCAGGCTTCATCACAACCGCTGCAGAGATCGATCCGGTTATTGAGCGCACCGGTCACCGAATACTTGGTCATCAGTCGGGCGCACTTGGGGCAGCTCAGGGCGGTTTTGCTATCGGCGTCCTGCACTACCTCGCTGTTGTAGTCGGCGTCGCTGGTCTCCAGCGTTACGCGCTCGGCCCAGTCACGGTAATACAACAATGACAGCAGCGAACCCTCGCATGAGGTGCAGCCCATCACCGGTAAGCTGTCATCCAGCTTGGTGGGTTTGAGGTCCATGTTTTTACATTTTGGGCAATGCATTCAAACTCCTGTTGTGCGTTGGGATGAACAACCTGGCACTGCCATTGCGCCGCTGCGCCAGGCGGACCCGGGGTCGGCTAGAACCGTGAGTCGTTCTCGCAGGGTATACCGTCGCGGTCGCCATCCATTTTGGTATTGGGGCAGTGCCGGGTAAAAAACTCGGCCTCTGCGCGCGACCGCATCTGGCTGCAGTGCTGCCGCCCGTCGCAACTGAAATTGGGTTTCGGTGGTGTGGGTGTGACGCGGCTGCTGGATACCTGGCTGGTGCCACTATCGCCGTAACTCGTTATCGTCGGAGTCTGTGGCTGCAGTTTTTCGGTATAAATTTTCCAGCCGGCAAAAGCCAACAGGATGACAAACAGTAACTTTTTCATGCGTTAATCCAGCGATGTTTGAGCGGTAGTAAGAGTGGCGTTTGGCATAGCGGTCGCATGCGTTTCATCCGGGTAGCAAAACCGGACGGCGCATTGTCAGTGCCAAAGGTTGAACGGGGTAAGTGTCTTGCACGGCGACAGCCAGGCATCCATGCCTCCAGTAAGGGGACTGCGTAACTGCAGTTAGCTGGATAGTGCCGCCTGGCGAGGAGCTTGCCAACTGGTTTTTGGCTGCGTGTCTTGGCGTGTGACCGGTTGCCGATTTTGCGCGGACGAGGATGGTGAACAGGCCCGCGCCTTAACAAAAGACTCGAACCTGTGCACGGATTAGAGCACTGCCTTACCCAGCAGTAACGCGCCTGTCACCAGCAGCAAGCTGTAAATCATCTGCCGAAAGCGCTGTTCGTTCAGGCGGTGATGCAGAAACTCACCCAAAAGCACACCGATGACCAATAGCGGCAGGTAGCTGGCGATGCGCGGCAGGTTGGGTAGCAGACTGCCGTCGAGCAGAAAGAGCACCGTCATGCTGCCGTTGAGGCAGAACCAGACGCTGATCAGGGTGGCGCGCAGTTTGCTCTTGTCCAGCGTGGTGCCGGCCAGGCCATAGACCAGCAGCGGGCCGCCGGACGCAAACAGGCCGTGGGTGACGCCGGCGCCCAGCGTGAGCAGGCGGCTAAGCCAGCGCGGATGTGCTTCGCTGTTGAGTCCTTTGAACATACGCCATAGTTCGCGCCCAGCGAACCAGAGCACCAGCACGCCAAACAATGCCTTGAGCAACTGGCCGTCGAGCCAGGGGCGCAGACCGTAGCCGAGCAGCATACCGATGAGCATCAAAGGCAGAATCAGCTTGAGCAGCAGCGACCATTGAATGTGCTCGCGGTTACGCCACGCCAGGTAGCCACTCATGCAGATATTCAGCGGCACCAGGACTGGCAACATGGCCGGGATAGGTAGCAGCAGCGCGCCGAGCGACAGGGCGATGACGATGCTACCGAAACCGGTGATGGCTTCTATGGTGTAGGCCAGCAGGATGAAAACACCCAGCCAGATCCAGGGGTCTAACAGGCTCATGAATGACTCATCTCAGGTCTCCGGCAAAGCGTTTGCGTACCTGACGCAGATACAGCGCCGGGGCGAAGCGCCAGAGCAGGCTGCCGAATTTCGACACCGGCTCGGGCAGCAGCCAACGTTGCCCGTTTGCGAGCGCTTTGTCGATCAGCTCGACCATCCATTCCGCGCTGCGCATGCCGCCGACCATGGAGCGCGCATGGCTGGCGGGCTTGCCATCCTTACCCAGAGCGTTGTGCTCGATGGGGGTATCGAGAAAGCTGGGATAGACCATCAGCACATGGATGCCGTCGGGCTCCAGCTCCAGCCGCAAAACCTCAAAGAACTGGGTCAGCGCGCCCTTGGCGGCGCAGTAGGCGGCGCGCCCCGGCACTGGCATCCAGCCCGCCATGGAGCCGATGCAGACAATCTCGCCGCGGCTGGCGCGCAGCAGCGGTAGCGCGGCCATCGTCAGCTCGACCGGGCCCTGCCAGTCTACGGCCATGATCTTGCGAAACACCGCCGGATCGGTCTGGTGCGCTGGCGAGCGATGGGTGATACCGGCGTTATTGACCAGCCGATCCAGCCGGCCAAATTGCTGCTCGGTGGCCTGGATCAGTTTTTGGATGTCGTCGGCGTTGGTGATATCGGCAACCACCGCCAGCACCCGTTCGGGCGCGTTGAGTTGCGCCTCGCGCTCGGCCAGCAGATCAGCGTTGATATCCGCCAGTACCAGACGGTGCCCGGCGGCAAACCACTGCTGGGCCATAGCCCAGCCGAGGCCAGAGGCAGCGCCAGTGATCAGAATCGTTTTCATGGGTGGCTCCGTTGTTTTTTTTATTGGGCGGGGCTTCAAGCCGCAAGCCGCAAGCCGCAAGCCGCAAGCTCAAAGCTTGAAGCTTGAAGCTAGAAGCTAGAAGCTAGAAGCTAGAAGCTAGAAGCTAGAAGCTTAACCCCCAACCTTAACCCGCTTAGCTCTCACTCCAGCGCCGGTAGTTGTGTGCTCAGACCGCAGGCCGCAATGGTTTTGCTTCCAGCTTCCAGCTTCCAGCTTGCACGCTAGCGCCTAAGCCCCCGCGCGTTAACAAAAAACTCAAAGGTTTCGGCTGAGGTTTTTTGTAGCGGATAGCCAAACTCGTCCTTTAGCCTGCGGTTACTGAGTACTGGGCGGTAGCGCAGAAAGTTGATCTGCTCGGGGCCGGTCGGTTTGCCCAGCCATTTGGCGACCTGCAAAGCGGCTTTGAGCACCCAAGGCACGAGTGTCAGGGTGGGCTTGTTCAGGCGCCTGGCGATCTCGTGCAGGGTCAGGGCGCCATCACCGGCCATGTTGTAGATGCCGTGCTTGTCTTCGCGAATACCCATTTCCATGGCGGCGAGTACGTCCTGATCCCAGATAAACACAAAGGGCGAGTCGCTGCCCTTGATGGTCAGTATCCGTTTGGCTTCAAACAGGCCGGTGATCTGGTTGCGCGTCTCGCTACCGAGCACGGTGCCGGGGCGGAAGATCAGTTGCTGCAGCTCGGGATGCTTGCTGCGGAAGCTGGCGAGCAGTTCTTCCACCTGGCGCTTGTGATCGGAGTAGGCAAACTCGGCGTTGCCGCGAATGGCGTCGCTCTCGTCGATCCACTCCGGGTTATCGGCGTAGTAGCCATAGGCGGCGCCGGAGCTGGTGACGGTCAGGTGTTGCACGCCAGCCTCGATGCAGGCGTGCAGCACATTGCGCGTGCCGTTAACGTCGATATCAAAGTCGCGCGCGCGGTCTTTGGAGGCCTGCAGGATGGACGCCAAATGCACCACGTGGGTGATGCCGTTTTGTTTCATCAGCGCGCCCAGCTCGTGATCACGAATATCCATGATCTGCAGCGGAAAGTTCACATCATCGCGGCTGCGCAGGTCGGTACCGATAACATGAAAGTCCTGCGCCAGTCGGTTACCCAACTGGTGGCCGATATAACCGGCGGCGCCGGTAATCAGAATGCGTTTGCTCATGGCTTACTGACTCTGTTCTGCGCCGCGCTGGGCGGCAAGCTGTTGTAGATGGTCTTCGCGGCGGCTCTGATAGGCCCAGATCTGCGACAGGGTCAGCCCGGAGACCAGATGCCAGGTGCCCCAGAACGCGGTAATCAGCATCATGCCGCCGGCATTCGGGAAGAAGGTAAAGAGGATCACCAGCCCCAATCCCGAGTTCTGAATGCCCACTTCCATGGTCACGGCGCGGCGGTCGCCTACCGGCAGCTTCATCAGCCGCGCCATGGCGTAGCCCAATGACAGCGCCAGCAGGTTGTGCGCTACCACCAGCCAGAAGAAGCTGTTGAAGCGTTCGATGAAGAGGTCGAAGTTGTTACTGAAGGCAATGCCGACAAAGCCGAGAAACACCAGCAGCGAGACGATGCGTAGCGGCTTTTCACTGCGCAGCGCCAGCGCTGGCCAACGCTTACCGCTGAGCATGCCCAGTACCAGAGGCAAGGCCAGTACCAGCAACACAATCAGCAGGATGCTGCCCGGTTCCAGGCTGATCTGCGTGAGGTACTCGCGGGTGTGCGGGTTGAGCCACCCGTAAAAGGCGAAGTTGAGCGGTGTGAGCACGGTGGCAACCAGGCTGGAGACCGCCGTCATACTGACCGACACCGCCACATTGCCCTTGCCCAGCCAGGTCATCACGTTCGAGAAGCTGCCGCCGGGGCAGCAGGCCACGAGGATCATGCCCAGCGCCAGTTCGGGATCGATGTTGAGCACCCAGGTCAGTAGACAGGTGGCCAGCGGCAGCAGCAGAAACTGCGCAAACAACCCGGCCAGGGGTGCGACCGGCGCTTTGATGATGCGCTTGAAGTCCTCCAGCTTGAGCGTCAGCGACACACCAAACATCATGGCCGCCATGATGATGTTGAGCAGAATCAGGCTGGCCGGATCAAACTGGATCGGCAGTGGCCCGCTCATGTCGCCGCAACCGGCTCGGGCGTGCTGGCTTGCAGTTCGGCCTCGAGCGCGGTGATGTGCTGATTCAGCGTCCCGAGGTAGGCGTCCTTGTTGACGTAGTAGGCCATGCGCGCCAGCTTGATGTAGTCATAGCCACCATCCAGATTGCTGGTCGCCTGCTGGCGCTTGGTTTCGGCAAACTGCAGTGCGGCCGGGCTGCATTGCTGGCGTTGATGGATATAGAGCGCGGCCAGCCGCGCCTGCTGATTGCGCCCTTCCCAGCCGAGGCCGGCAGCTTCAATCATGCCCATCATGAACAGGTTGTCGTACTGCGGATGGAATACGTTCATATACAGCTGCGGTGCATCAACTTGTGCTGGCCAGTTGAGGTGCTTGCGGTCGATAAAGGGGTAGTCGAGCTGATAGCCCGTGGCCAATAAAATCAGGTCGTATTCGCCGCTCTCGCCATCAACAAAGCTGACCTTATTGCCTGCCATGCTGTTGATATCGCGGCGCGCCTTGATATCGCCATGGCCCAGGTGGTGCAGAATCAGCGAGTTGACCACCGGGTGCGACTCGTACATCCGGTAATCCGGATCGGGCAGGCCATAGTCGGAGGGCTTGCCCATGATCATGCGGATCATGGCCGCATCGACTCGCTGCTTGAGCTTGCGCGGGAGTTTGAGTTTGCCGCCCAAGGTATCGGTTGGTTTGCCCTTGATGAATTTGGGTAGAAAGTAATAACCCCGGCGCAGGCTCATATCGACTGACTTGGCGTGGTGCACGGCGTCCACGGCGATATCTGCCCCGGAGTTGCCGCACCCAACGATCAGTACGCGTTTGTCTTTAAATACTGAAGGGTCGCGGTACTCGCTGGAATGCATTATCCGCCCGGCAAACTCGCCGGGCAGCTGCGGCTGGTTGGGGGTGTGCAGGGTGCCGTTGGCAATCATCACGCCAGCGAAGTGCCGGCTCTGTTGATGGCCATCGCGCTCGGTGGTGATCTGCCAGCCGCCATTGTCCGGCGTGACGCTGAGTACGCGGGTATTGAATTCGTAGTGACGGGCCAGATCAAAGTGCTGTGCGTAATCACGAAAGTAGCGCTTGAGTTCACTGTGATGCGGATACAACGCGACGCTGTCGGCCATCGGAAACTCGGCGAACTCGGTCATGCGTTTAGAGGAGATCAGGTGCGCCGTCTCGTACATGGTGCTGTGGGGGTTGTCGATATCCCACAGG
Organism: Pseudomonas sp. 5Ae-yellow; assembly: GCF_014077575.1. NCBI lineage: Bacteria > Pseudomonadati > Pseudomonadota > Gammaproteobacteria > Pseudomonadales > Pseudomonadaceae > Pseudomonas > Pseudomonas sp. 5Ae-yellow. The sequence goes on from NZ_JACGWE010000032.1 coordinate 9,048, forward strand.
CCGCCGACGTCATTGTTCAGCTCCAGACCAATGAATGGGATGTCGAGCTTCTGCAAGTTGCGAGCCGTGGCCAGGCCCATGGGACCGGCGCCGATAACAGCGTACATGGGGTGTGCTCCAGATTGAGTCATTGTTGTTATGATGTTGAGTCTAGCCAACTGCCCGCCGTGCGTAACGCACCAAACGGGACAAGGAACCGGCAATTCACGCCATGCCAAGCGATCAACACAGCGTCACACCACTTTATGCGCAAGCTCTGCTGCAGTCGGCTGAACGCCATGGCGTTGCCCTGCCCGCTCAGCTTTGCCAGCGTCTGCGATCCGGCGAGCGCATTCCTTTGGCGTTGCAGGATGAACTGTGGGAAAGCTATTGCGCGCTGATGGCTGATCCGCTGGTAGGGTTGCGGCTGGGGCTGGATATCCAGATTGGCCACCTCGACAGCGCGGGCATGCTGTTGGTGACCTGCGACACCCTGGGTGAAGCCTTGGCTGAGCTGGTGGAGTACGCCCCGGTGATAGGCGCAGGTGGCGAGTTTCAGTTGCTGCGCGAAGCGGATCAGGTGGCTATCGACTATGAGCCACATCTGGCCGTGCGGCAGGCCGAGCGAGTCGAAGCAGCGCTGACGGTGCTGCTCAACCTTACTCGCTGGGCAACCGGCGGACGCTTTCAGCCCAGCGGTATCTGGTTGGCGCACGCGCCCTTGGCCTTAGCGACCGAGTATCAGGCGCTGATTGATTGCCCGCTGCATTTTTCCGCGGGCTGCAATCGCATTACCTTCAGCGTTGAGCAACTGGAGCTACCGCAGGTTCAGGCCAATAGCGCGCTGCGTGATCACCTGCGTCAATTGGCCGATCAAACCCTTGCGGCGCTGGGGCAGCACAGCCTGACTGCCGAGGTGCAGGCCTTGGTGCGCAGCCATCCGCGCTGGGGCAAGGAGCGCATTGCTGAGCAGCTGGGTCTCAGCGGTCGCCATCTGAATCGCAAGCTGGCCGAGGAAGGCTTGTCGTTCAAGGCGCTGCGTGAAAGTGTGCTGCAGCAGATGGCCTGTAGCGCGCTGCAGGGGCGTCAGAGCGTAGCGCAGATTGCCGAGCAGCTCGGCTTTTCCGATGAAAACGCCTTTGTGCGCGCCTTTCGCCGCTGGCAGGGTGAAACCCCTGCGCGTTACAAGGCTGCCTTGGCGCGTTGAGCGCAGTGGCTTGCATTTAAATCTGGCTGGCCTATGGTAGAGGCCTGCACCACAACCGAGTCAGATCATGTATTGGTTTTACCCGCTTCGCGATAGCCTACTCGCCTTCCTGAATTAAGCCGGGACGGTTTAACCGTACCCGGCGTTTCCCTCTTATTTTACCTAGTGATTTTCTGTCAGAGAGAGAAGGACATGTCGTCTATTGTCGATGTGAAGCAGCCATTACGCAGCCTGGCGCAGCACAGCACTGCCTGGAACAAAACGGGGCCAAGCGAGTTGGCCAGTGTGATTGGCAAGCTGGAGTTGCTGGAGCGTGATCTGGTGACGCTGCGCGCACGCGTAGGCAGCGACTTATTGCTGCTGGATATGAATACCCAGGATTTGATCGAGCTGCGACTTGGCGAGCGCAGCTGCAGCGCTGATGCGCAGGTGTCGATCTTTTCGCCTCTGGGCGCCCGCCTGCTGGCGGCTCGCCCAGGCGATATACTCAATCTGGGCGGTTTCAGCGGCGGGTATCGGTTGTTGCTGGTGCGCGTCAGTGCACCAGCAAACTAGGGCTGCTGCCTAGTAGCCCGCCTGCATGATCTCGATGCCCTTGCCCAAAACCTCACGCCAGGCCTTGATGGTGCCATCGTTGCAATCACGGTCGTGCTGACTAATAGTGCTGATCAGCGCCTCTATCCAGTAGTGATAGAGGTGCGGCTCAATATTCATCTTCTCGCGTGAGTGCGACTTGGCCAGCGCCTGCAGTTTGGTTGGCGGTAGACCGCGTGCAAATAGCACCAGATTGAGGATGCCCTGGCGCAACAGTAGCTTCTGTGCCGGCATGTCGGTGTTCTTGAACTTGGCCGCGACATCAGGCGACGAGCTGAGAAAGGTACGGTAGAAGTCATCGAAAAAGACGCTTACTGCACAGCAGCGTCCATAGCTTTGCATTACGGTATCAGCGGAACTCATCGGGTGCCTGTCATGCTGGGGCCTGAGGCGGCCATATTTTTGCGGAGCGCAATCTTACCAGTTTGTAAGACTGCGCACTGCGATGGTGCAAAAAAACCTTAGTCCGATTAGCTCTCAGAGATAAGCCAGAAGGCGCAAGCTTGACGCCTCCACGCCTGCTAGACCGGTTGCGCGCTGGCCGATGGCGAGCGTGAAGTAGTCAGCTAAACGCCCGCCGCGCAGATCAGGCTTGCCAGAACTTGACGTGTACCTGCGCGGACTCTTCTTCCAGCAATGGGCCAACCACCTCGACCTTGCGTTGACCGGCGGCAAACACCGTACGGCACGGCAAATCCAGTGTCGGATTTTCCGGATGGTTGCCGGTGAGTTCTTTCAAGCGCTTTTCGCTGGCGCCATACACCACGCGCCCGACCCCGGCCCAATACACGGCACCCGCGCACATGGCGCAAGGTTCGGCCGAGGTATACATGGTGCTACCGGCCAGAATCTCTGGCGAGTAGGTAGTGTTGGCGCGGGTCATCAGCACGCGTTCGGCGTGACCGGTCATGTCTTGCTCCGGCAGAAAGGCGTTGAGCTGCTCCATCAGCACCTTGCCGTCGGCATCGACGAGGATGGCGGCAAAGGGATGGATGCCCTGCTGGGCGGCTTGTTCTGCCAGGCGGAAGCTTTCGCGCAAAAACTGGGTGTCGCGTTCGGTATGACTCACAAAGATAATCCTTTTAACTCGGGCCGGTTCAGGCGGCGCAGTGGCCGCCGGTAGTGGGTTATTTTTTCTTCGGCAGGCTCCAGGCGAAGAAGATCTGCTGGGTCCATTGCACCGACTTGAACAGCAGCAGGCTGACGGCGGCAAGGAAGAACAAGCCAGCAAAGGCCTGTGGAATCTTGAAGAAGGAGGTAGAGAACTGGATGAAGTAGCCCAGGCCTTCTTCGGCGGCGACAAACTCGGCCACTACCGCGCCGATGATCGCCAGCGTAATAGCCACCTTGAGGCCGCTGAAAATATGCGGAATGGCGTAGGGAATCCGAATCTGCCAGGTTTCACGGCGCAGGGGCGCATCCAGCGAGCGGCTCAGTTCAATCAGCTCTTCGGGCGTTTCGTTGATTCCGGTCGCGGTGGAGACTACCAGCGGGAAGAAGGTCAGCAGGCAGGTAATCAGCACGCGCGAGGGGTCGTCCGAACCCATCATGACGATGATCAGCGGGGCGACTGCGACCACCGGCGTTGACTGGATTACCACCAGCAACGGGTAGAGCGTGCGCGACAGAAACTCTGAGCGCATCATTGCAATGGCCAGCGGAATGCTGATCACGATCGAGAGCGCAAAACCCATCAGCGCCACGCGCAGGGTAGCCCACAGGTGCATCATCCAGCGGCTGAACTCGACATCAAAAAAGGCGCTGAAGATGGCGGTCGGTGCTGGCAGCACGTAATTGGGCAGCGAGAATACTCGGCAGACCAGTTCCCACAACACGATCAGGCCAACGAAAAACAACCAGGGCGATAGATTCAATAACAGCGCACGGCGCGCTGCGGCCTCAGTGGGCGTCTGGCTCATAGATATGATTCCTTATGCGGTCAGTCAGCTCGCTGAAGCGGGGATTATTGATGGTTTGGGTATTGCGCGGTCGTGGTAGATCGATGTCGATCAGGTCGAGCACGCTACCGGGTCGCTTGCTCATGACCAGGACGCGGTCGGCGAGCAACACGGCTTCGGAAATCGAGTGGGTAATGAACAGCACCGTCTTCGGTTGTTCATCCCATATTTTCAGCAGATCGAAACCAATCTGCTCTCGGGTCATGGCATCCAGCGCGGAGAAGGGTTCGTCCATCAGCAGGATGTCGGGATTGAGCAATAGCGCGCGCACAATACCCACACGCTGCTGCATACCGCCGGATAGTTCGTCCGGCATCTTGTCGGCGAAGGCCTCTAATCCGGCCATCGCCAATAGCTCGTTAGCGCGTTTCTCGTCCTGCGCGCCGTAGCGGCCGAACTTGTGCTTGAGCGGAAAGAGCACATTTTTGCGAACGCTCAGCCAGGGCAATAGGGTCGGCTTTTGAAACACGATGCCAACGTCGTCACGGGGGCCGTTCACCTTTTTGCCAAATACGCTGACGTCACCTTCGCTCGGCACCAGCAGGCCCGAGACCATACGCAGCAAGGTGGACTTGCCGCAACCGGAGGGCCCTACCACCGCCACAAATTCGTGGCGGTTGATGTCGAGGTTAATGTTCTGCACCGCCATCGGGCTGCCGGGCGTGGGATCGTAGCGATGTCCCACACCCGTCATGCGCACGAAAGCGCGTTCGCTTTTGTGCTCCATGACTTACTCCGCTGCCGGCATGAAGTCGCGGTTAACGATGCTTTCCGGGTCCAGTGCGTCAGCGCTCAGCTCGTTGGCCTTGGCCACCCACTCCCAGGTTGTAGCGATACGCTCAGGTGTCATGGTGCCCAGACCGTCGGCTTCGCTGATCTCGTTGAAGCTCAGTGGCATGGAGTCGCCAATCTGTGCGGTGGCCACTGCTGCATCCACTTCCGGCACCATGGTGTGCAGATCGGCAGCAGCCAGATCCGGGTGCTCGTTGGTGAAGCGCAGGGATTTATCGAAGGCACGCATGAAGCGCTTGGCCACGTCCGGACGCTCGCTGAGGAAGCTGTCGCTGGCAACCACGGCGGAGCTATAGAGCGACAGACCGGCGTCTGACCAGCGAATGACGTTGATATCCTTACCCGCACTCGCGGCCTGCTGCTTGAACAGGGCGATATTGGTGACCCAGGCGATGATGGCGTCGGTGTTGCCGGTCACCAGCATGGGGCCGAGTGCGCCGGGATCGGACTTGGTCAGAGACACGGCATCAGCGGGCAGGTCATTGGCTCCCAGCACCAATGGCAGGAAGGCGTTGGAGGAGGTGAACGGTGAGGTAGCCACCTTCTTGCCAGCGATATCACTGAAGTTATTGATGCCGCTGTCGCTCAGTGCAAAGAAGGCATGTGGGCCCTGGTTGAAGATCATGTAAACCGCGCTGACCGGTACGTCGTCCTGCGCGCGGGCCGCCATCAATGCACCAATGTCGGCGCTGCCGATATCCGCCTGGCCGGTGGCGATCTTGGTGATGGCGTCGGTGGAGCCGCGACCGCTGGCGACGCTGACTTCCAGGCCTTCATCGGCAAAGAAGCCCTGCTGGATGCCGGTATACACTGGCGCTTTATCACCGCCTGGCAGCCAGTCGAGTTGGTAGGTTACTTCATCGGCTGCCGCTGCAATCCCGCTGGCAGACATGGCGATGACCATCGCCAGAACGCCGGACGCTTTCTTTAACATAGTCTTTCTCCAAAGATAGTGTGTCTGGTTTATAACCTGACCACTTGGGCAGGTTTTAGTGATCAGGAGCAATATGCGGGCCAGCTTGTATTTTTTGCTGCGCAATTCGCTGCAGGGCGCGTAAAGCGGGGGTGTGGCAGACGGCAGTCAATCAGGGATGTGAGTGGCAGGACCCACGTTGTGAAGCGTCTGTGCGCTTTATTGGTGCGGCGCACAGACGCGGGGCGCGACCAAAGCGCGTCGCGCTGGGTAGGCCATCAGCCGTTCAGCTGCTGGAGGACTGTGCCGCTCGCCGAGTGCGTAATGCTTGGCGGCGGTCGGCCAGACCCACGATCAAAATGCCGGCAGCGATCAGCGCGAAGCCACTGAGGTCGGTACGGGTGGGTTGTTCGTGCAGAAACAGGCTGGCCGTAATTAGCCCGACAGCAGGCACGGCGGCAGAGCTGAGAGAGAGACTGACGGCCGGCAGCGAACGGATCGCCGCGACCTGTGCAGCAACGCACAGCCCTGACGCGACTGCGCCGCTGAAGAGCAACTGCCAGGCAAAGGCTGGCTGCCAAATGATCTCGGCAGAATCTTCAAAATAGAGCGCGATGGGCGTCAGGACCAGCACCGACATCAATACCTGCCACGGAATCAGCGCCATTACATCACCCTGCCAGTGGTGCTTGCGCACATGCACCAGACCGACCGTCCAGATCAGGGTGGCGAGCATGATCAGGCCGCCGCCCACGAACACATCGGGATTGTCCCAACCGATCGATAGCGGGTTGAACACCGTGAGCAGCCCACTCAACCCCAAGCCAACGCCCAACGCGCGTGGCAGGGTAAAGCGCTCGCCGAGAAACAGGGCGGCAGCCGGTACCACCCAGATGGGCGTGGTATAGGCGAGAATCGCGGCGCGCCCGGCTGGCAGATATTGCAGGCCGAGGGTGACCAGGGAGATAAACGCCATATTCTGCAAAATGCCGACCGAGAACAGCACCGGCCAGTCGGCGCGCGGTGGCAGGCGTAAAACGCCCATCGCGGCGGCGATGCTGAACATGGTGATGGCGCCCAGCGCCATGCGCATGCTGGTAAATAGCAGCGGCGGGCTGTTCTCCAGACCCAGTTTCAGAATCGGGAAGTTCAGCCCCCAGGCCAGCGCGGTGAATCCGAGCAGCAGGTAACCCAGCCCCCAAGCGTAAGTGTGCGAGGCGGGGTTGCTGCGACTCAATGTTCTACTTCCAGCGCGCTCTCGTGCCAGTTACGCAGCGCCCGGTCCGATAACCAGACCATGATCCCAAACAGCGCGATACCGGTCAGGGTGATCAACACCAGAGCGGCAAACATGCGCGGAATCTGCAAGTTGTAGCCGGACTGCATGATGAGATACGCCAGGCCAGCCTTGGCACCGCCGGTGCCCGCCACAAACTCGGCCACCACGGCGCCAATCAGCGCCAGACCGCAACTGATGCGCAGGCCACCAAAGAAGTAGGGTAGCGCGCCGGGGATACGCAGGCGCAGCAACTCCTGCCAGCGGCTGGTGCGGTACATACGGAACATGCTGAGCAGGTTGGGATCAACGCTGCGCAGGCCCAGGGTGGTGTTGGAGATGATCGGAAAGATAGCGATGATCACCGCGCACACCGTCAGCGCCCAGGTGGTGTCGTCTACCCAGATGATGATCAAGGGCGCGATAGCCACCACCGGCGTGACCTGTAGCAAGACTGCGTAGGGAAACAGGCTCAGCTCAATCCATTTGCTCTGGATGAACAGCAGCGATGCCGCGACGCCCAACACCACGGCAATGACGAAGGCCAGCAGGGTGATCTTCAGTGTCATCAACAACGCATTGAGCAGGGTTTTCCAGTCAGTGATCAGCGATTTCACGATCTCGATTGGCCCGGGCAGTATGTACTTGGGCATCTCGTAGGCAACCACGGCGATCTGCCAGAACAGCAAAAACAGAATGCCCACCAACAGCGGGGCGGCGATTTTAACGAACTGTTCGTTTTGAATCAGCGGCTTCATGCGCGTTGCTCCTGATCCGCACCCATGGCACTCGCCCGCTCCAGTGCCTGCGACACCTGGCGGCAGTAGCCGGCAAACTCGGTCGACACGCGGAAATCGGCGTTGCGTGGGAAGGGTTGATCGATCTTGATGTCATCGACGATACGGCCAGGGCGCGCGGCCATGACCACTACGCGGCTGGACAGGTACACCGCCTCGTAGACACTGTGGGTGACGAAAACAATGGTCCAGCCATTCTTTTGCCAAAGCTTGAGCACGTCATCGTTGAGCTTGTTACGAGTCATCTCGTCCAGTGCGCCGAAGGGTTCATCCATCAGCAACAGGTTTGGCTCGGTAACCATGGCGCGGGCAATCGAGGCACGCATCTGCATGCCGCCGGATAGCTCGCGCGGGAATGAGTTATCGAAACCGCTGAGGCCGACCATCGCCAGAGCCTGGTCAATCTTCTGCTCGGTTTCAGGGCCGCTCTGGTGCTCCAGATCCAGTGGTAGCCGCACGTTTTTGCGCACCCTTGCCCAGGGCATGAGCGTAGCGTTCTGGAATACAAAGGCCAGTTTGCGACCCTTGTCGCCCACCACGCCGTAGTCCTGCTCCCAGAACTTGATAGTGCCGCTGGTAACGTCGCCGAGCCCGGCCATGATGCGCAGCAAGGTGCTCTTGCCACAGCCGGATGGCCCCAGCAGACTGACGAATTCGCCCTGGCGCACGGTCAGGTCGGCGCCCTTTAGCGCGACAGTGCCATTGGCGTAGATCTTGTTCACACCTTCAACCTGCAGTACCGGACGGCCGTTGGTCGCGCCTGCCTTTACGGTGGGCTCCCCAGCCGGATCGGCTGCGGCAGGTTTTAGGGGGGTGACTCTGGAAGAGGTCATCTTTTACTCCCGTGGGTAGCCGCTTGGCGCGGGCTACCCTGGTTCTTTAAGGGTTCGACGAATGGCGGTTACCGGTTCAGCGTTTAAGGCAGAACGGGTTCCTTGGGCAGATAATCCAGGCTGTACACGTCATGGATATCGAGGTCTTCGTCGACCAGGCCGGCCGTCAGCATGAAGTCGTGAATCTTCTCCCAGCGGGCATCTGTCATCACGCCGATACCGCCTGCCGCTGCGTCGCCGCCGGTGACCAGGCCGTAGGCCTTCATTTTCTCGATGCCGTAGGCGATCTGCTCATCGGTCATTTCCGGGTTGGCTTCCTGAATCAGCGCATTGCCGGGTGCCGGGTTTTGCAGATAGCTGGTCCACCCTTCCATACTCGCCTGGACAAAGCGGCGCACGAGGTCAGGATCTTCGTCGATCATCTTGTCTGTGGTTTCGATGGTGGTGGCATAGGCGGGGTAGCCGTAGTCAGCCAGCAGGAATACCGAGGGATTCACGCCCGCTTTCTCCATCGCAAAAGGCTCGGAGGACAGGTAACCCTGCTGCACTATGCTGTCATCAGCCAAGAAGGGCGCAACGCTGAAGGTGTAGGGCCGAATCATGTCATCGGTATAGCCGTATTTGGTTTTCAGCCAGGGCCAGAAGGTGGTGTGCGCGAAGGCAGCAATGTAGACCGGCAGGCCTTCTTCCTTGATCTGCTCGAGCGATTTGATGTTGGAATGCGCGATCAGTGCCTGCGGGTCGCCCTGAAAGGCAGCAGCAACGGTTTTCACCGGCAAGCCTTCTTCTACGGCCTTGATGTTGCCAATCGGATAACCCATGGAGAAATCGCGCTTGCCAGCGACCAGCAACTGCATGCCGTTAACCTGCGGACCGCCCATCTCGATGGAGACATCCAGACCGTACTTCTCGTAAATACCGGTCGCTTTAGCTTGGTAAAAACCGCCGTGCTCGGCCTGGGCGAACCAGTTGGTGCCGAATACCACTTCATCCAGATCCGCCGCCATGACAGGCGAAGCAAGGGTGCCAGCGACCGCCAGCGAACCGGCCAGCACGGACAGATTGCGCTTGGCCGAAGACATCAGAGGGTTACGTGTATCGTGCATATTCACACTCCAGAGGATTTTATTTACTGACCATTTATTCAATATTTATTGGAGAGCAAGCAGCGTGCCACATGGCTGAAAGCGCTGTTTTTCCATTTCTCGATCAATTGGTCAGGAAATTTATGCACTGGATTGCGACGATTTGGCGCATCGCTGCACTCTGATTGCACACGCGATGGCGCTTGGGTTGAACAGATTGCCAGGCCAGGCTACCAATCCGCCAACTGGTACAGAACGTGCTTTATGAATAGCAGGGAATTTCCGGGCCGAGAGAACCTCCTGGATCAGACTCCTGAGTCAAGATGACGCTCCTCTGTCATAACGCCGCCCTGGTGTACGGTTCTCGTCTTCCGTGAAGAGGAATAGCCATGTCTGCGCAAAACGCATATCTGGTGTTGCAAGGTGGCCGGGTGCTCGACCCGGCGTCAGGGCTGGACGCTATAGCCGATGTTGTGGTGCAGGACGGCGCCATTGTAGAGGTGGGCGCCAACGCTGGCGCCAAATACCCCGGCGCACAGATCAAGGATGTCAGCGGCCATCTGGTCACGCCTGGTCTCATCGACATTCACACTCACTGCTATCCGGGCCTGGGCGACTTCTGCCTGCCCACCGACCTGATGGGGGTGGATTCCGGTGTGCCGGTGATTGTCGATGCCGGCACTGCCAGCACCACTATCATCGAGTTGGCGCGTCGCGCCATCATCGATCACCCGGACACCAAGACCAAGGTGCTGGCGCTGATGGACCCTTCGCAGATCTATCTGGCCAATAAGACCTTTATCTGCCATTACCTGCGTATCGCCGACGACGAGCGCAATATCGACATCGAGTCGGCCAAACAAGTAATCGACGCCAACCGCGATGTAATCGTCGGGTTCAAGGTGCGCCCGACTATTACCACCAACCCGGATCGCTCGCCCTTCCTGGATGCTGCGCACGAGATTGCGGGTGATCTGCCGATCATGATTCACCTGGGCTCCTTCCCGCACACACCGGTGCTGGAAACCAATAAGCTGCTGTATCAACTGCGCGAGGGCGACATCATTACTCACGCCTGCCGTGGTGGCGGTGGTCAGTTGGATGACAAGGGTGAGCCAACCAAGCCGTTCATTGATGCCTACGAGCGCGGCGTGCTGCTGGATATTGGTCACTCCGCCGGTGACTTCCACTTTCGCACCGCGCGCCGCATGATCGAGCGCGGCTATCTGCCCAATACCATTTCTACCGACCTCAACGTGTTCAACGTAGACGGCCCGGTGTTCTCGCTGTCGACCACTATGTCGAAAATCTGGGCGTTGGGCGTGCCGCTGGTTGATGTAATCAAGATGAACACGGTGAATGCGGCCAAGGCAATTCGCCGCAGTGATCTATACGGCGAGTTGAGTGTCGGGCGTTCGGCGGAAGTGAGCGTGCTGCGTATTGAAGAAGGCCCGGTGAAGTTATCCGACGGGCACGAAACCATCGAGGCCAGCCGCCGTTTGCGTGCGGTGGGTTGTCTGCGCGGTGGCGTCTGGTACGACGCGGTACATGATCTGAAAGGCGTAACGGCGGAACTCCAGGAGGCGGTATGAATATGCTCGCTGAAAGCGCCGCGCCGACGCTTGACTCGGTGCAGTTCTATGATCAGCTGGTGGCGGATCTGACCGCACGGCGTGACGAGCTGTCAGAAGCGGAAAAGAGCTTTGGTGGTTATGCACCGCTGGGCCGCGAAGAGTTAATCGAGTGGCTGCAGTTTCAATGCTGGTATGAGCGCGAAGCGGCTGGGTTTATCGGTTCCTGGCTGCGAGATACGCCGGAGTCGGAAGTCTTTATCGGCCTCTGCCGGCAGGTCGCGGATGAGGGCAAACACTACAAGCTATTGCTCTCGCATCTCAAGACGCTCGGTGCCTCAATGGAAGGCTGGCAGCCGGAGCCTGAATGGGTGGCATGGGTCAGCGAGTTCTACGCGGCCGGAGACGATACGCTGGAACGGGTGGCGGCACACAACATCACCGGTGAGCTGGGCGCGATGAATGCTTTTGAAGGGCTATTGCCTCGGGTGCCGGAAGCTACCCAGCAAATGCTCGGCAAGATCATCCCTGACGAGAAGTTTCATGTATCGCTCGGGCGCATGGCGGTGCAGCGTTTCGCTACCACGGCGGAGCGCCAGCAGCGGGTGACCAAACGCGCCTGGGATGCTTTTGAACTAGAGCAGAAAGGCCGTTTGGCGTTTGAGCGACGCCTGCGTGAGAAAGGCGTCGTGGCGGAGGCTGCTCCGGTAGTGTTTGAAGATAAGCCGCAGTGGGTCTGTCAGGTGTGTGGCTGGATTTACGACGAGACCGTCGGCGATCCGGATTCCGGCATCCCGCCGGGTACCCGCTTCGAGGACATTCCGGATGACTGGATGTGCCCTGAGTGTCTGGTGACCAAGGAGGACTTTGTATTGCTCAGTGTGTAAGTGAGCGGACATAAAAAAGGCGGCCTTCGGGTCGCCTTTTTTGTTTGCGGTGGGTGCTCGGCCTGGGATGCATTCGCGGGTTGATCGTTCCCACGCTCCTGCGTGGGAATGAATCCCTCGACGCTCCGCGTCTGTCCCTGCTAGATGGAGCTCCAAGTCGTGGTTATGCTCATTGCGGTGCAGACGGATAATTCGTTTTTCGCCCTTTCGGCCCCCCTTAGCGATCCCCCGGGGCACCCGACTACGCGGCCCTTCGGGTTCGCTGCGTTGCTCGACTCATTGGGGGCGCACCTAGCCGGCCGCTCACAAACTCGCTTCGCTCAGACAGTCCAAGCACCTTTTCCCCAATGAGCCTGCGCTACTCGCCCGCGTAAACGGGATTGGGGGGCTGTGCAGGCTGGGAGGGTAAGCCTTTTGATCGTTCCCACGCTCTGCGTGGGAACGCATGTCGGGACGCTCTGCGTCCCTTCACGCCCGTTCTTTCACAGCGGCGATAACGCCCCATCTTCATGTTCCGCCAACCAGGCAGCTCGTCGTTCCAGCAAAGCCCGGCAGGCAGCTTCGGCGTCGTTCATGTAGCGCGACAGGTCGCCGTTCAGTAGTTGTTGGTCCTGCATCACGATGCGGCCGGCGACCATGGTCATGCTAACGTCGCCGCCGAGCGCGCTGTGCACGATATTGTGGTGCACGTTCATGAAGGGGCCGTCGGTGAGGAAGGGTGTCATGCGCGGCGTATCGGCGCGTACGGCAATGATGTCGGCCTGCTTGCCCGGCTCCAGCGAGCCGATCTGATCAGCCATGCCGATGGCGCGCGCGCCTTCGATGGTAGCGCTGCGCAGCACGTTCCAGGCGCCATAGGCAGCGGCGTCCATACAGCGCAATTTAGCCAGCAATGAGGCGATTTTGATCTCCTCGAGCATGTCCAGATTGTTGTTCTCTTTCTCGCCATCGGTGCCTATCCCTACAGCGACACCGGCGGCGATCAGTTGCTCAATGGGGGCTGAGCCGCTAGCCAGTTTCATGTTGCTCGACGGGTTGTGTGCGACGCCGATGTTCTTTTCGGCCAGCAGGGCGATTTCGTCTTCATCCAGCCACACGCAGTGCGCCAGCAGAACCCGTTCCGGCTCCAGCAGGCCCAGGCGTTCCAGTGCGCGTATGGGGCTGCAGCCAAAGCGTTTCATGGCTTCGCCGATTTCTGCTTCGGCTTCGTTGGAGTGGGTGTGCAGACCGGTACTGTAGCGCTCGCACATGGCCACGGCCCGCGTGCAGGCCTCGGGCGTGGCGTAGTACATGTGCTCCAGCCCGACCCAAACGTTGATGCGGCCATCGGCCTTGCCGTGCCATTGCTGGATCAGCGCTTCGTTGTCATCCAGCGTATCGAAGTAATCGTAGCCTTCCGCTTCGCCGACATAGGGCACCATGACCACGCGGTTGCCAAGCGCTTCAGCGGCGCGCGCTGAGCCGGCCATATGACGCCACATATCGACCGAGGTGGTGGTGCCTGACAGCAGGCTTTCGGAGTAGCACAGCCAAGAGGCAATTTCGGCGTCTTCGGCAGTAAGTACGCGGTGCATGGGATCAATAAAAAGGCGCAGCCAGTCCCACACTGGCAGGTCTTCTGCAGTACCGCGCAGAAAGCCGGAATGGCTGTGGGTATTGATCAGGCCGGGCATCAGCACGGCGCGGCCGTAGTCGTGGCGCTCGGCGTCGGGCGCCAGCGCGATGATCTCGGCTTTGGGTCCTACCGCGATGATTGTCTGACCTTCGACCAGTACTGCGCCGTTGTTGATTACGGCATTGTCGGGTGTCATGGGGAGCAGGGTTTCGGCGATCAGCACCTGTTGCTTGCTGTTCGCTGTGACCGGGTTGTGCATGGGGTATTGCCTCTGAATAAATACAGTCCCGGCACGCAGCAGCGTGCCGGGACTACGGCGGGGTTATTGGGCGGTCGGGTACTTGGCCATCAGCTCCTTGATATGCTCGGAGTTGACGAACTCGGTAGTGAAGGCCTTGGTGTAGTCAGTGTCCTGACTCAACAGGCCGATACTTTTCAACTGCTCACTGGCGGCTTTCCAGCGCGCATCGTTCATGGTGCCTATCCCGTTTTCCATTGCATCCCCCGAGGCAACAATGCCGCGCTCGGTCATCTCCTTGAAGGAAAAGGCCAGTTGTTCTGGAGTTTGGTTGGCGTCCAGTGTGTTGATCACGGCATTGGCTTCACTGGGGTCGTTGAGGTAGCGGTACCAGCCTTCAACCGACGCATTGACGAAGTTCTGCACCCGCTCAGGATGCTCCTTGACCATTTCCGTAGTGGTCACGATCAGGGTTGAGTACGACTGCCAGCCAAAGTCCGATAGCAGGAACAGGTTGGGATCGATACCGGCCTGCTGCACCACAAAGGGCTCGGAGGTCACGTAGCACTGCTGTGTCAGGTTGCTGTCAGCGATGAAGGGACCCATCTGAAAGGTATAGGGCCGCACCTGCTCATCGGTGTAGCCGTACTTTTGCTTGAGCCAGGGCCAGAACGATTGGTGAGCATCCTGTGACAGCAGAATTGGCTCGCCTTTGAGGTCTTCCAGGCTGTCGTGGCCTACGCCCTTGTGGGTCATGATGGCTTGGGGATCTTTCTGGTACATCGAAGCAACGGCGACGATGGGCAAGCCTTCTTCGATGGCTTTGAGAATTTGGCCACTGGAGTGCAGAACCACAAAGTCGGCGCGACCGGCCAGCAGCAGCTGCAGGTTGTTGACCTGTGGGCCGCCTGGCTGTTGATCCACTTCCAGACCGTACTTTTCGTAGGTGCCGTCGGTGGCCGCCTGATACCAGCCACCGTGCTCGGCTTGCGGGAACCAGTTGGTCCGGAAGCTGACCTTCTCCAAGGCCGAAGCGCTGATCGGCGCTGCTAACGTGATTGCGCCAAGCAGCAGCGCGCCGGCGGTTCTGGTCAGGGCGCGTACGCCGCTGAGAGAGTTGTTTGCTGGTGATACCTTGTTCATCAATTACCCCTGCTTTGTGATTGGTATTAGGTTGGACGGGCGTTGATGGAGCCAGAATCAGGCTCAGTTGTTCATTGCGATGAACTTGTTGTTCTGACAGCGCATAAACTGACCGGATAATCAGTTTTTCGATGACGTGGCAAACCCAGAAGCAATAGCTATGCCATGGCGCTTTTATGGCTTGATTAGTATTTCCTGAACAAAGAGTCAGCAAATTAGCTGCACCGCATTGCAGCATTTTCTGCGCAGTTGCACTGCAAAGAGACAAGCTGCGGCGCTGCCGCCGGACGAGATGAAATAGCCCGGCGGCTGCTCGAGCGGCTTAGTGTGACTGGCCGGCGGCCAGGTCAACCGAGGAGGGCTCGGCAATAATCTGCGAGGCGATACGCGCCACGCGCGCACCCAGTGCGCGGCCGATGGCAAGCTCACCGGCATCGACGCCCAGGCTGCCGTCAAAACCGGTTACCGCCGAGGCGCCGTAGGGCGAGCCGCCGCTGCGGGTATGCACCAGCTCCGGCACGCTATGGGGCACGCCAGCCAGCAACATGCCATGCTGCATAAAGGGTAAAAGCAGGCTGAGCAGGGTCATCTCGTTACCCGAGTGCATGCCGCCGGTGGAGGTGAAAGCCGCGCCCACCTTGCCGATCAGCGCGCCCTGGCGCCACAGCGGGGCGATTTCGTCGATAAAGGCTCGCAGCGGCGTGCTCATCAAACCGTAGCGCGTGGGTGAGCCCCAGATGATGCCACCAGCCCACTCCAGATCGGCGGCGCTGGCTTGCTCCAGACTGCGGTATTCGGTTTGTGCGGCAATGAAATCGGCGCGCTCGGTATCGATGCTGAATTCAGGCTCGGACAGCGCCACGCGGCGCAGTCGTACCTCTGCGTGTTCGCTGGCAGCGCCTTCGGCGATTGCCTTGGCCAGGCTCAGAGTGCTGCCGTAACGGGAGTCGACAACGATGGTAACGCGTGACTGGCTCATGGGGTTTCCTCGAGTAGTGATGATGAATTTTGCCGTGCTGAATGCAGCTATGGCGCTTTTCTGCAGGTTGGCATGCAAAATGAATACCTGACCAGTTGGACAGTAACTGCATTGGCATTTTCCCGCGTTACGCAACACAGGAGCCTTACTGATAATGGCAGCACAACATCCCTCCTCGGCAGACACGCTGCCGGTCATCGACTTGAGCCCCATGCTGGGCGGCGCAGCGCAGGATAAGGTAGCCGTGGGGCTGGCCCTGCGCGAGGCTTGCGAGCACACCGGGTTTTTCTACGTCAGCGGGCATGGCATTGATCCAGCGTTGATCCAGCGCGTGTTTGCGCAGTCGCAGCAATTCTTTGCCCAGCCAATGGACGCCAAGCTGGAAACGGACAAGGCGCAGTCAAAGGCCAATCGCGGCTATGAGAAGCTCGGTGGTCAGACGCTGGAGCCCGGCATGCCGCCCGATCTGAAAGAAGGCTTCTATATTGGTGAAGAGCTGGCCGCCGATCACCCCAACGTCCGCGCCGGACGCTTTAATCAGGGCCCCAATCAATGGCCCGCGCAACTCCCGGCTTTTCAGCCGGCGATGCAGGACTATTACACCGCTATGCTGGCGCTGAGTGAACGCATCATGGCCGGGTTGGCGTTATCGCTGGAGCTGCCCGAAGACTTCTTCGCCGACTTCTGCACTGACCCCATGTGCACGCTGCGCCTGCTGCATTACCCACCGCAACCGGAACAGCCGCTACCCGGCGAAAAGGGCTGCGGCGCGCATACCGATTTTGGCGGCATCACCATTTTGCTGCTCGACGACAAACCCGGTTTGCAGGTCTGGAACGCCAGGGATGAAAGCTGGATTGACGCCCCGCCGATCCCTGGTGCTTTTGTGGTTAACCTCGGTGACATGATCGCGCGCTGGACCAACGACCTGTATCGCTCGACGCTGCACCGGGTGATCAATACCTCCGGCGCCGAGCGCTACTCGGTGCCCTTCTTCTACAGCGGTGCATCGGCACACGAGGTGCGTTGTTTGCCGGGCTGTCTGGCGGCAGGCGAAGTGCCTAAATACCCGGCGACCACGGTGGAGCAGCACCTGCAAGACATGTATCGGAGAACCTATGCCTAAGTCGCCAACTTTCGTTTTGATCCACGGCGCCTGGGCTGGTAGCTGGGTGTGGGACAGCCTGCGAACGCTGCTGGAAGATCAGGGCCATGCCGTCATCGCGCCGGATATGCCCGGTAACCCGATGCACCCGGCAGCTGCCGCGCAGCTCACCATGCAGGGCTGCATTGCTCATCTTCAGTCCTGCTGCGCCGAGGTTAGCGGGCCACTACTGGTGGTTGGCCACTCCGGCGGCGGCGTGATTGCCACCCAGCTGGCCGAGACCCTGGCTGAGCGGGTACTGGGCGTGGCCTATATCGCCGGCATGATGCTGCCCAGCGGGTTGGGCTTTGCCGAGCTGGCCGATGAGGCACAGAAGCAGCACCCGGAGGCTGCGGGTATCTGGCCACATCTGCAGTGGAGCGATGATCGGCAGAGTTCCACGGTACCGCCCCAGGCGGTGTGCGAAGTATTTTTGCAGGATCTACCGCGTGAGCAGGCCATGGCTGCCGCGCAGCGTTTTTGCGCGCAGCCAGAAGGCACCCGCGCGCTGGTGGCCGAATGGACAGCGGAGCGCTTTGGCCGGCTGCCGCGTCTGTATATCGAGGCGACCCAGGACAGGTCGGTGGTCTTGCCGGTGCAGCGGCGCATGCAGCAACTGATGCCGGGGGCCGAGGTGGTCAGCCTGGAGACCGGGCACGTGCCGCAGGTGGTGGCCACCGATGCCGTTGCCGATGCGCTGCTGAATTTCGCGAAACGCTGAAACAACAAGGGCGCCCGCAGGCGCCCTTGTTGTTTGGCTTATTACCTACTCCGGATAAAGCGCGCGTACAAAGCGCAGATCAAAGGCCTTCTGCCAGGCCAGATCTGCCGGCAGGGTCTCGGCCTTCACCATGTCATCGAAGAACGTCTGCCAGTGCGCCTCCGTCATGTTGCCGTACTTGCCACCCTCAGCGTCACCCGCCAGCAAAATGTCGTCCTCCTGCAGCTTGGCAATGCTGTAGGCCAGCAGGTCATCCTGCATTTCCGGATTGTCCTGCTTGATCAGCGCATTTGCTGGCGCCGGATCCCGGAAATAAGCGGCCCAACCCTCTGCTGTCGCAGCGACCATGGCCTGCACCACCTCGGGGTTCTCGTCCACCAACTGCTGTGTAACGTCCAGCGTGCAGGAGTAGGCGCCCCAGCCAAAGTCGGCGAGCAGCAGGCTTTTGCCCTTGACGTCGGCCTTGTCGAGGAAATAGCCATCGTTGGTCACATAGCCCTGCTGCACTGCTTCGGGATCGGTGATAAAGGGGCCGAAGCTGTAGTCATAGGGGCGTAACTGATCATCGCTAAAGCCGTATTCAGCCTTCATCCATGGCCAGTAGGCCACTCGTCCGGCGGTCGGCATGCGAATGCCCTTGCCTTCCAGGTCGGCCAAATCATCGATGCCAGCGCCTTCGTGCACCACCAGCGTTTGCGGGTCCTTCTGGAACCAGGCGGCCACCGTGACCATGGGAATGTCCTGCTTGACCGCGTTCAGCGACTGCAGCGCATAGCCCATGCTGAAGTCGGTCTTGCCGGCCATCAGCAGTTGCACGTTGTTGACCTGCGGGCCACCCATTTTGATGGTGACATCCAGTCCGTGCTGTTCGTAGATGCCAGCAGCCTTGGCGGCGTAAAGACCGCCGTGTTCGGCCTGCGCATACCAGGTGGTGGTTACGGTAACCGGGGTCAGGTCGGCGGCGCTGGCGCTGGCCGCGCTAAAGCCCAGCGCGAGGGCCAGGGCGGTGAGTTTCAATCCTCTGTGCTGCATGGGTAATACTCCTGTCAGGGTCAATCAGTAAGTAGCGTTAAGGCGT
The DNA here is from genome assembly GCF_014077575.1 of Pseudomonas sp. 5Ae-yellow. Lineage (NCBI taxonomy): Bacteria > Pseudomonadati > Pseudomonadota > Gammaproteobacteria > Pseudomonadales > Pseudomonadaceae > Pseudomonas > Pseudomonas sp. 5Ae-yellow. The sequence continues at coordinate 27,858 of NZ_JACGWE010000032.1, forward strand.
TCAAGCAGGTGGTTGCCAGCGCTGATCGGCGCGTAGCGTGGTGGATTCTCGGCATCGCTGCAGGTACTGATGCAGCGGATGTTGGCGCTGTGGTTGGGGTGGCAAAAGAAGGCGATGGAGTAGCGCTCGCGGTGGCTTGAGCGCAGGTTGACGCGGTGCGGGGTGGAGCAAAATACGTGGTTGGTCCAGCGCTGCATCAAGTCGCCGGTATTCACCACCACGGTGCCGGGGATCGGAGTGGCGGCGATCCATTCGCCAGCGCGGGTACGCACCTCGAGGCCGCCGGCGGTATCCTGAAACAGCAAAGTGATGCTGCCGTAGTCGGTGTGTTCACCCGCCCGGCTCTCTCCGGCCTGGGCGTTGAAACTGTCGGGCAGCGCCGGATAATGCAACAGCCGCAGGGTGTGGTGATGCTGATTATGGGCGCTGACGAAAAAGTCCTCTGGCTGCTGCAATGCCAGCGCGAAGGCCTGCAGCACGCCGTCGGCTGTGGCGACGCATTGCTGCAGAAAATCCTCCATCTGCGGGCGAAACGCGGGCAGCTCGGCGGGCCACAGGTTGGGCGCGCCGCCCGGCTGCTCGGGCGCCAGGTTAAAGGCTTCCTTGAGGTCGCCGGGCTTGCTCGGGTCAAGTCGTTCGCGGCGCACGCCCACGTAACCACGATTACTTTCGGCGCTCTGCCAGGCCACGGCCTGCTTGGCGTCGTCGCTTAACGCAAATAACGCCTGCGAGGCAGCAAAAGCCTCCCGCAGGTTACCTTCGGGCATGCCGCAACCCGCGAGGTAAAAGAAACCCCAATCGCTGCTGGCTCGGCGCATTTGCGCCGCCACCGCTTTGCGCTCGGCTGGATTGCCGTCGATAAAAGGTGAAAAGTCGATGACCGGAATCGCGTTTTGTTGCTCTGCCATACTCATGTCTCCTGCAGGTTCACGTGAAGCAGCTAACCGCGTGCTTCATCGCACGAGGCCCCTGGTTTAGCCTTCGAACCCATGAGTAGGGCGACATGACTCATAACCTGACCAACTAATCAGCTATTGAAAAGCAAGGCGCGTGCCAGCTGTTTGAGAGAGCGGACGTGAGGCTGGATTGGATCCCGTCCATTGAGGGCACGGTGGATGTGATTTTTGTGGCAGAGACTTAACGTTTCGGATTGAGCCTCATGTTGCGCTGGCTCTTGGTAGTGCGGGAGGGCAATGAGGTTAGGTTTCAGCACGAGCAAGAGATCTAGGGGGCGACGCTATTTATCATGACAATGTACTCTCCGGATGGAGAGTCCGCTGGTCTGGTACGTATTTGCCGGGTTTGATGTGCGGTATGCTCCAGTTAGGTGCAATGTTGCGCTGAAATAGTCCGTTTTCAGCGTGTGGTTGGCGGTCGCGCCACTGCGCTTTGTGCCCCGGGTATTTTCCTGTCCTTTCGGTCAAATAATCTGCGTGGCTAGTGTTTTGCTGCGTGGTGTCGAACGATTTAACACCCAACGTAGTTATCTGACGTTGGGTTCATCGCTTTCATTATTGGCACGGATCGCAGTGTTCAAATTACACGCTAACCGTTTACCGGCGCGTTTTATGTTGCGTCAATGTCTACGCGGTGCTCATAAGTCTCGTTGAGACGATAGGCCAAGTAATCGCCGCAACTGATTGGCGGATACTTGGGTTGTTCGGTTGGCATTACATCACGGGGATCGACCGTGGAGTCAGGATCAACCGAAAGGAAGAAAGCGAGGGAGTAACGCTCTTGCTCTGGCGCCTTTACACGGTGAGGCGTTGAAACATAAGTATCGTTGCACCAACGCATCAGGCAGTCGCCGATATTGCAGACGAACGCGCCGGGAATATGTGGCGCATCGATCCATTGGCCCTTACGAGTCGCTACCTGCAGGCCAGCGACCTTATCAGTGGCTAGCAGGGTCAGGTTGCCATAATCCGTGTGAGCGCCAGCCCCGGCATCTTCGCGGGCGCTATGCTCGGTGTCAGTACTAGCCGGATATCTCAGCATTCGCAGAGTCGCGATAGGCTCTGCCAGGTGAGCGTCAAAAAAGTTTTCGGTTAGGCCAAGATCAATTGCAAAGCCGCGATGAATTAGCTGGCCAAGGTCCAGGCAAGCCTGGTGATACTCCAGCATATAGGTTCTCCAGCCCTCGATGGTTGGCCAGAAATTAACCCCGCGAAAGGGTTTCCCAGCGACGACTTCCGGATGGTCCGCCGGGAAGTCAGTCCCAATATTGAAGGCTTCTTTCATGTCGGCGCCCGCGTCCGGGTTGAGCTTCTCATCAGCCATGGCTACGTAGCCGCGATCGTGTGGCGACAGCTTGATTGATAGCGACTGTTTGGTTTCCAGCGGCAGCTCAAAAAACGACTTTGCATTACTGAAAGCGCCAGCCATTACATGATCTGCAATACCGTGGTTGATAGCATAGAAAAAGCCAACCTCGCGACAAGCTTTGCCCAGCTCTGCGGCAGTAGCGGAGCGGATAGCAGGGTTTTCGCTGTTTAAGCCAGCGATCGAAATAATGGGTAGCGATGTCATGTCATCTCCCTATGGTGTACATGATGTATTGAAGTACGCAGGCACAGAATTACCCCGCCTGCCTAGAAAAGTCGCGCATCTGAGGTGATAGCGGCTGCGTGGCAATATATGTCTCTTGCCCTTTTCAGAGCGCGAGGGTGGCGCAGCCAAGTGCTGGACTTAGCTTTCCAACCGGGCATTAGAGTGGTAAGCCTAAATACCTGACCAAATAATCAGTTATTGAAAAGCAAAGCGCGTGCCAGTGATTAATTAAAGGCCCTTATCAAATTACGAGTGCTCTGGTTTTGAGCTTTGCGTGATCGATAATGCGCGGATTAGGGGCAATAAAGTGGCTGGCCAGCGTATTTAACATCGGTTTCAGCGGCCTCATAATTGCATGCTTTAGCTGTCAATATTTTCTGTCCTAATGGTCAATTAATCTGAATAAGGGTTTTGAAATGACAGCAACTCTGCTGCTGAAAAATGCATTGGTAATCGGCACTATGGATGACCAGTTGCGTGAGCTGGCCAACGCGTCAGTATTCATCCGGGGCAACAAGGTTGAGGCCGTTGGCCCCGCTAGCGAGCTGCCGAGTGAGGCTGATAAAGTCATCGACATGACCGGGCACGTGCTGATCCCAGGCCTGATCAATACCCATCACCACATGTTTCAGTCGCTGACCCGCGCCCTGCCCGCCGCGCAGAATGCCGAGCTGTTCGACTGGCTAACCGCGCTATTTCCGGTCTGGCAGAACATCACTCCGGCGATGCAGCGTGCTGCGACTCGTACCGCTATGGCGGAGTTGATGTTGTCAGGCTGCACCACGGCGGCGGACCACGCTTATCTTTATGTGAACGGCACGCGGCTGGATGACAGCGTGCAGGCCGCCGAGGAAATGGGCATGCGCTTTCACGCCGTGCGCGGCGCCATGAGCCTGGGCCAGAGCCAGGGCGGGCTGCCGCCGGATGCCCTGGTCGAGCAGGACGAACAGGCGATCCTCCGGGAAATGCAGCGCGTGGTTGAAGATCTGCACGACAGCGCGGCCGACGCCATGATCAAGGTCGCGCTTGGCCCCTGCTCACCCTTCACCGTCACTACCGACCTGATGCGCGAAGGCGCTGCGCTGGCACGCTCCTGCGGCGTTGGCCTGCACACCCACACCGCCGAGAACGTCAAGGACCTGGCCTTCAGCAAGGAGCGCTATGGCATGACCCCGACCGAGTACACCGAGTCGGTCGGTTGGGTCGGGGCTGATGTGTGGCATGCGCACTGTGTGCATCTGGATGATGCGGGCATTGCGCGGTTCGCGCGCACCGGTACCGGCGTGGCGCACTGCCCCTGCTCCAACATGCGGCTGGCCTCGGGTATCGCGCCGATCCGCAAGATGAAGGATGCAGGCGTTAAAGTCGGGCTGGGTGTAGATGGCAGCGCCTCGAATGACACCAATAACCTGCTCGATGAAACTCGCCAGGCGATGCTCTCGGCGCGGGTGCGCGATGAAAACCCCGGTGCGATGAGTGCACGCGAGGCGCTGTATATCGCCACCCGTGGGGGGGGCGAAGTATTGGGTCGCGAGGATGCGCTGGGCCGTATTCAGGCAGGCTACTGCGCCGACATCATTGCCTTTCGTACCGATGACATTGCCATGGCCGGTGCCCTAGCTGATCCGTTGGCGGCATTGGTGTTTTGTACTCCGCAGCGGGTGGCGCACAGCATCATCAATGGGCGGCAGGTGATTGAGGATGGGCGTCTGCTGACGCGGGAGCTGCCGTTGATTATTGAGGAGCATAACTTGCTGTCGCGGGAGTTGGTGTTGGGTAAGTGATTGGTGCTGGCGCGCTGATGACCCTGATCGTTCCCACGCTCTGCCTGGGAATGCATATCTTGACGCTCTGCGTCCGCCTCGTAATGCTGCGGCTTGATGATCGTTCCCACGCTCTGCGTGGGAATTCCGCCTAGGACGCTCTGCGTCCGTACCAACTCTGCTTCATTCGGTGCGGTAATGATCGTTCCCATGTTCCTGCGTGGGAATGCAGTCTCAGGCGCTCTGCGTCTATCTCGCACCGCTGCGGCGTATTCAAATCAGCCTTTCGCCTGATGGCGAGCAAGGGGAAATGCTTGGCCATTTCCCCCTGCACCCCCTAGGCCACCCCAACTGCGCGGCCCTGCGGGTACGCTGCGTTGCTCGGTCTGGCGGGGGCACACCTAGCCGGCCGCTCGCAAACTCGCTTCGCTCAGACACCGCGAGCACCTTTTCCCGCCAGCCCTGCGCTACTCGCCCGCGTAGACGGGGACGTTGAGTCCGTGCATGGCACACATGCTTTGTTGGACTTCCTTATCTCTGGCGTCAACCCAAAAGAATGTTCATCTGACACCAATTACATAGCTAAAAAAATCTCAACTCCCCACACATGTGTAGATGATCGCGGTAGCATGCTATTGTTCATTAGGGCTGCGCTTGTAGATAATTTTGCATTTCATCCAAATACTCTTTTATTCTTATTTGAATATCTTCACCTACTTTCCCTGTCAGATGTACGCTCAATTCATCACTGCTCGATAGGCCACCTTGTGTGATGTTTGCGGAACCAATTACTGCATCATACGAGTCGTTTGTTTGAAAGTAGTAAATTTTCGAATGAATGGTGCCATGCTTTTTTTTAGCCATAAAGTGAGAAACTTCCGGCCACTCGGAAATTATTTTAGCCGAGCTGCCCTTGGTATGAAACTCATTCGAAATAATTGTAATTTTTGCTTTCTTTCTAAGTGCCGCTTCTATCGCAGAACGGATCGCCTGAATTCCTTCCGGCTTGATCCAACCCGAGCACAGAATCGATTCGTCAGAGCTCTCAATTAAAGAAGAAAGCAAGGTCAAATGATTTTCATATTTTGAATTATTGGTCAGCTTTATATCCATCTAGCTTCTTTCTCGTCTGGCTAAGGGCGTGCTCTAGCTCGCCGGACATTCGCTAATTTTTTGAGTGAGGCAATACTCGTTAATTAACGTTCATCTGACCCCGGTTATTCCCTTGATTTTGGACTATTGCCTTACTTTATAGGTAATCGGGGTCTGATGAAGATTTGCCACCAGCGAGCGGAACAAACGATCTGAACCACTGGTTAGCGATCCCGGCATATTTCCTCTAGTGCTTTTCGCAAGCTATCATATATATATATTTCATTCCGCTTAAACTCCTCTTCTATATCCTCAAAAATTTCAGAGTATATATCCTGATCCTCAAGCTCCGCTCTAATTTCTTTGAGTTTAGTGATGCTTTCATCATATGTCGAAACATTGGCGTTGTACTCTCCCCATAGCTCCAATACTTCTTCTATTTCTGTACAGTAAGAACAACTTTCGTCAGAATAAATAGCATCTATTTTTTTCATTGCGTCGATATAAGTAGCTTTACCGACTAACACGTCCGCCGATATAACCTTTGCCTTGTTAAGCAAGATTTCATTCTTTTTGTCCTCAATTACATCCGGATCTTTCTCTTCTGGCAGTCTTAGTATTTCGCTCCCACTAGGAATGCTTATTTCTTTCAGTAGTGCACTTATATTTTCTTCTGTAGCTAATCCTGTCGCCATATGACTTACTGTTTCATTTCTTATAACTACTCTGAAAGGAGAATATGCTGAATTGCTTACCCTGTTTATTATAAGGGAAAATTTATCCTTTGATTTAAGTTCAATTTTTTCATGAAAATTATACAATTCAATTGCGCGCTCTTTGTTGTTCGCATCAAATGACCTTATGGCAACACTTCGGCGGCTCGAACCGGAAGCATTTGATTGCCTAGCTAATCTAACTGTTCCAATATAAACAACCTGTTCACTGCTACAGACGCTGCACCAAGTAAATAAAATTGAATTTTTTGTTTGATCTATAATCTGTAAGTTTTCATTGCAGTCCACGCAAGGAATTTTAAACTTTAAAGCGGGCGCATTTCTTTTTAGTTCTGCAAGTATGTTAAAGGCTTCATCAATTCCAATTCGGCTAATGATTTTCTTGATTTCATTCTTTTCATTTTCATACATTGGCAATCCATCCTTTTTTTAAGGCGCGTCGTTTCAATAGTCGGGGTCAAATGAAAATTTATGTGAGCCAACCCCATCCCGGACGGCTGCACCACAAAGATTGATTTTTATCTGACTCCGATTTTTCGTTCACCGAATTACATTCGACGCCTTGTTAGGAGATTATAACGCGGACATCAATTTCCAACTTTTCTTTTATATATTCTGACCAGCCATGCATGAAATCTGGGTTGGGCTCTGCACCAGAAATCTGCGATAGCTGCTGCCCTATTTGAGTGAACACTCTAAATGAAACCGGCAATTGAAGCAGTTCGAGCTTCAAATTTGGGGTTTGCTTAACTTTTGGGCCGACAAGCTCGAAATGCTCTCCAAAATAAGATAATTTCGTACCTGATATATCCGAGTTTCCAGGCGAATATTTTTCAGAGCCGATCAGACCTATGGTAATAAAATGATCAATATAGCTATTTGAGTTCAGAGCTTCAGCAGCGCAACTACGAATATAGTCGTCATCGAATAACAGATTCCAACCTTGCTCTTCCTTATGCGCTAAGGAGCACAGCTTAGTAAAAGCAATAGCCTCTTCCTTATCTAAGGTTTCTAGTGATTGAAGGGTTCGCTTTGAGTAACTTCCTGGCGATGCTACCTCGCCAGCTAATATTCGCGCCCAAATTAGTTGCATGTCACTATCACTGACATCTTGAGCGCGATTTAAATACTGCAATATCCAGTCTTTATCAACAGGCTTGTCAGAAACTTCTGTAGGAAGCTCGCCAGCAGCCTTAACCGAAATAGACTCTATGTTCTCTTGGCGAATTGATTCGCGATACTCTAATCTTCCCTTAGCTCTGTCCCTGAGAGATGCGGCTTCGTTTTCAGCTTGTGTACGAATAATCATTGCCTTCGCATCAGCCTTTGCCGCGCGAACCGTTCCGAACGGTGCATATAAACCCCCAACACCATCAGCTACAACCTCGACCAGCTTAGTTAATGGTTGAGACATGCCTTCAAGGTCCATTAAGGACTTATCCACTTTTTCTCCTAAGGCGCGCGTAATAAACGCGAGCTTGCAAGCGTGCTAATTGACGCGATTGTTATGTCAGTTATCTTCATCCAGCTGGTGCTGACTAGAGCAAAAATAACATCGATTTTCGAAGGTGCCATCATCTATTTCCAGGTAACCATTTCCTCACCTGTGTAGTGGTCAACTGATTCCGGACAGTGGATAAAGTTTTTCCTCTGCCTTGGCAGGTGCTAAACCATCATTGAATTGATGTGGTCTTAGCCAGTTGTACCGTGTCATCAGGTAATAGCTGATGTC
>NZ_JACGWE010000017.1:0-75994 GCF_014077575.1 Pseudomonas sp. 5Ae-yellow
GGCCGTGTGTCCGGACAACAGGAATTGATCGATTATTGATCAGTCACGGCCGCCAATGAGCGGTAATGGCGGTAACCCGCACAGTCTGCGAGACTTGCTGGGGACCTATGAGAAATCCGGGCTAGAGTTGGCGCGGCGCCTGCGCAATGAGGATAAGCCGGAACAGACGCGAGTCCCCAAAAGCATCTTCAATACCCAGATCTCTCCCCACCGTTCCTATGGTGCTTTCACCTGGCGTATTTCAGAGCTCAAGCGTATGCGTCAATTGTGCCCGGGCAGTACCTTGAATGATGTGGTGATCGCGATTATTGGTGGGGGTATGCGCCGCTACCTGAACCACCACAACGCGTTGCCTGAAACGGGTTCCCTGGTCTCCATGTGTCCGGTGTCGGTGCGGCCAAGTGAGGCCAGTGCTGATTGCGGCAATCTTATCTCGGCCATGTATATCGGTATTGGTACCGACATAGCCAACGCCGCCGATCGCCTGCACGCAGTGCAACGCAGGACGGCCAAAGGTGTGCCTCTCGCCAAGGAAGTGCTCTGTGATCTGAGCAATGCCTTTGGCGACATGATTCCTCCCTATATGCGCGCTTTCAGCGCATGGACGCAAAATCGGTTGCGCTCGGCCAGTCGTTTTACCCTCGTCAATACCGTTATTACTAACGTGCCTGGTATCCCCGGTTTGCAGCCGCGCTACTTTGCTGGTGCCAAGATCGTCAACGTATTCCCGTTGGTGCCGGTGTGTGACGGCATGGGGATCAGTCACGGTATGACGGGTATTTACGACGAGCTTAACCTGGGCGTAGTGGCAGATCGAAAAATTGTCGGTGACATGGATACCTATATCGCCTGCATGGAGGCCTCCACCCAAGAGTATCAGGCGCTGTTGCAACAGCTGGAGGCGCAGGGGGCAGACTCAGGCAAGCTGGCGTCGATAGCCCAGGAGCCGGCGCAGAAAGCGGATGAGGAAAACGCCAACTTGAAGGCCGATGCGGCTGCGTCTGAGAGCAAAACGGCCTCTACTGCGCGCAAGCGTAAAGGCGAAAAAATGGCGGCGGCACAGGCTAAGACAGAGCATTCCGACGTGGAGCCGGCACGCTCGGCGACGCATTCACGCTAAGTTTTCGATACAGGCAACCGGCGCCGCGGTGGCGCCAGAGGTACGGATATGGGCTTGAAATTGTTTCAGCGCGCGCGCAGTAAATCCTTGCTTGAAGCCATGGAGAAGGCTGAGACCTATGAACAATGGGCCGAACTGGCGGGTGAGTATGACCATGAGCACGGTCTGGATGAATGGAAGCAGGACGATGCCTGTGAAAGTTACGACTATCGCTCGCTACGCCAGCGCCTTGATGTGCTCAGGGATCTGCGCTTTCGCGGCGACTTTCCGCAATTATTGTTTGCCTTGAATGAAGGTGTGCATGGCAATCTGGGCGGCATGGGGAAGCCGTCGCTGTATAACAAGGCGCGCTTGGGTACCAAGACCCTGATTACACGCTATATCGATGAGTTGTGCGGTGCGCTGAATGACCTCAATGAAGTCTCTGATGAGGTTATTCCACTGCAGGACAAGCAGGACTTCTTCTTGCGCGCGAGTCACTGCAACGGTCGTTCTGCCTTGATGTTGAGCGGTGGCGCGGTACTCGGTTTTTTTCATACAGGGGTGCTCAAAGCGTTGTTTGAGCAAGGGCTGCTACCGGAGATTATATCGGGCTCCAGTGCGGGTTCCATTCTCGCTGCGACCGCCTGCACGCACCACGATGACGAGCTGCGTGAGCGCTTGAGTACAGATAACCTGCACCACGACGTGGAAGAAACAACAGCCATTCGCCCAACGCTGTCATTGTTGGGTAACCGGCGTCCGGCGATGGATGCCGACAATTTGCGCGACTACCTGGCCAAGATTCTGCCGGATCTGACTTTTCAGGAAGCCTTTGAGCTCACCGGGCGCAAACTCAATATTACGGTAACCGGGCTCTCGACCCAGCAGGCTCCGCGCCTGCTGAATGCGATTACCTCGCCTAACGTATTGATTCGCTCTGCGGTGAAGGCGTCTTGCGCTATTTACGGCATTTATCCGCCGGTTACTCTGATGTGTCGCAATGCGGCGGGGGAAGCGGTGCCTTACCTGCCGGGTATGAAATGGATCGATGGTTCATTCGCCGATGATTTACCCGCCAAGCGCTTGGCGCGCCTGTACGGAGTGAATCACTTTATTTCCAGTATGACCAACCCCGCTGCGCTGGCGATCACGCCCGATCCGGATGTGCCTCGTACGCGGTTGCGCTCTTTGGTGAACTTCCAGGCCAACTTCATCAAAATGGGGGCGGCCGAAGCCATGCGTTTCAGTCGCGACAATATTCGCATCAAGTCACCGGTAATCAGTTTGATGCAGCACTTGACCTATGGTGTGCTGGCGCAGGATTACACCGCCGACATCAATATCTTCTTGCGTAACCGCTGGGACCATCCGCTGAGATTGTTGGCCCCGCCCACCCGTGAGGCCATGCACCGTTTGATTCACGAGGGCGAGCGCTCTACCTGGGAAAAGGTCGAGATGGTGCGCAACTGTACGGCGGTTAGTCGTACCCTCGACAACATTCTGCATAGTCGCGGCTGGGAAAAGTAACGCGTTGCAGCTGACGGGGCTTTCCAAGTGCCGGGCAGCTGCGCACAATGGCTGATTCGTTTTGACCGAGACAGGCATTAGCCATGAGTACAGAAGACTTACCCTTGCGCGGCCGGCGCATCGCCTTGCCAGAAAGCCGGGAGCTGGATCTGTTTGCCGATATGCTGACCAAGCGCGGCTCTGATGTCCTGCGCTGCCCGCTGGTTTCTATCCATGATGCACCGAACTCCGCTCCCGTGCTGGCCTGGATGCAGGAGCTGATAGCGCAGCCCTTTGATCAACTGATTTTCCTCACCGGTGAGGGCTTGCGGCGTATGGTTGCGCTGGCTGAGCGCCAAGGCGGCAGCCTACGCGATGACTTTGTTACGGCGCTGGCGCCGATACCGAAACTGACCCGCGGTCCCAAGCCCGGCGCAGCCTTGCGCAATATCGGCTTGAAGGCTGACCGCGTGGCCGTCTCGCCGACCACCGAGGGCGTGATTGAGACGCTAAAGGCAGAAAACCTGGCAGGTCAGCGCATTGGTGTGCAGCTTTACGGCACCGACCCAAACCTGAAGCTCGTTGCGTTCTTGCAGCAGGCGGGTGCGCTGGTCAGCACGGTATCGCCTTACATTTATGCAGATGATGTGGAAGACGCCCGGGTTGATCAGCTAATTGATGCACTGCTTGCCGCTGAGGTGGATGCGGTCGCCTTCACCAGTGCTACCCAGGTAAGACGCTTGTTTCAGATTGCCCGCCGCCGCGAGCAGGGCGATGCCCAACTATTGGCGGCACTGCGCAGGTTGAAGGTGGCAGCTGTTGGCCCAGTGGTACGCGATGAGCTGTTGGCGTATGGCGTGCAGGTCGATCTGATGCCGGAAAGCAGCTTCTTCATGAAGCCGCTGGTTCGCGAGCTGGTCAAAGTATTGAGTTAACGGGCCGCGGCTAAGCAGCCCGTTGTTGCACGCCAAATAGCGGCTGGGTTATTGCGCCAATGCCATGGCGGGCCAGCGGTCTTTCCACGGCTGCGCCTGCTCAATCTGGCTTGCCAGTTGCAGCAATAGGCCCTCGCCACCATGCGCAGCACAGAACTGCACTCCCAGCGGCAGGCCGTCATTTGTCCAGTGCAGTGGCACACTCATTGCCGGTGTGCCGGTCAGATTCGATAACTGAGTAAAGGGGAAGTAACTCAGGTTTTTGCTTGCCATGTCGTCAACCATGTTGTCGAGCACGCCCCAGCGGGCCAGCAGTGGCAGTAACCCCGTGTTAAGTAAAAAGCTCAACGCCTTGGCTTGACCGGCTGGTAGCTCGGCCTGTTCGTGACGGATGGGGGGGTGAGCAATGGTTGGCGTTAAAAATAGATCATAGCGTTGGTGAAAGTCGCCCAGGGCCTGACCAAAGCGGTTCCAGTCACGATGGCGGCTGACATACTCGGCGCTGTTCTGCGCGCGGCCTAGCGCCGCCAGAGTGCGTGTCAGCAGCTCGAAGTCATGATCGCTCGCGCCCAGCTCCCGGGCCTGGTTCAACGTCGCGGCTACCTGGCCGAAGTACATGCTCAGATAGCTGCGGGCTAGGGACTGGCCGTCGTAATCAGGTGCCGCCTCTTCTACCTCATGTCCAAGTGATTGCAGCAGATTGACGGCATTCTGTACCGCCATCACGGCCTCCGGGTGTACCGGCGTATCGACCGGTGAGCGGGTGCTGAAGCCAATGCGCAGTTTGCCCGGCTGGCGTGCGCTCAGCTCGCGGAAAGACTGCGTCGGGGGCGCGACCGCAAAGGGATCGCCGGGATTGGCGCCGGCCATCACATCCAGCGATAGCGCGGCGTCGCGCACTGTACGGCACAACACCAGATCGCTGGACGCGCCTTCCCATACCTCTGCCACAGCAGGACCGGGCGATACACGACCACGGCCGGGTCGCAGGCCAAACAGCCCACAACAGGCGGCGGGAATACGGATGGACCCGCCACCATCATTGGCGCCTGCCAGTGGCACCATACCGGCAGCAACCGCGGCCGCCGAGCCACCGCTGGACCCGCCCGGTGTGTGCGCCAGGTTCCAGGGGTTGCGCGTAATACCGAAAGCTTCGGGGTCGGTTACCCCCTTGAGCGCCAGCTCCGGGGTATTGGTTTTGCCCATGATGACGGCGCCAGCGTCCAGCAGGCGGCGTACCAGATGCGCATGCTGAGTTGTCGGCACGCGGTTAAATACCTTGCTACCGCTGCTGGTCGGCAGGCCAGCGTAGTCTTGTACGGCATCCTTGATCAGGATCGGGACGCCAGCTAGCGGTCCCGCCAGGGGCTGGGTAACACGTTGGCGTGCAATCTCGAACATCGGCTGACAGACTGCATTGAGCTGAGGGTTAAGATGATGGTAGCGATCTATGGCTTGATCGAGCAGCTCGCTAGCAGAGGCTTCCCCCCGTTGCACTATCAGGGCCAGCTCGGTAGCGTCGCTATCAAGGTATTGCTGTAGGCTGAGCGTCATGCAGAACGTCCTGTTTTTGTTGTTTGAGTAAATACTCTATTTAAGCCCTGCGAGCAGGCCCTGCGTCAAGTCGCTCGCGCTGCTACTTGTCACCGCTGGCTGGCAGGGCAACAATGCCGTATTGCTCTTTCTATAGTCCCCCTGTTTGCCAAGGATGCTGGATGACCACTGATTCTTCTGAGCTGCAACAGACATTGCGCCTGAAACCCGAACAACTCACTGTGCCCATTGATCTTGCCAATATGGGATTCACCACGACGGATGATCTTGAGCCGTTTCGCGGCATTCTTGGTCAGGAGCGTGCGGTGGAGGCCCTGCAGTTTGGGGTTGCCATGCATCGCCCCGGGTATAACGTCTTTGTCATGGGCGAGCCGGGTACCGGTCGGTTCTCCTACGTACAGCGCTATCTGCGTGCCGAAGCCAAACGCCAAATCACGCCGCAGGACTGTGTTTACGTCAACAACTTCGACGAACCGCGTGAGCCTTGGGTGATCAGTCTGGCCCCGGGCTCGGCTGGTGAGCTGATCGCAACGATCGAGCAGCTTATTGATAACCTGTTGGCAACCTTTCCGGCGGTATTCGAACACCCGGCTTATCAGCAGAAAAAAAGTGCTATCGATCGCGCCTTCAATCAACGCTACGACCGCGCCATTGATTCGGTAGAGCGGCGCGCGCTGGAAAAGAGTATCGCTATTTACCGCGACGCGCAGAATATTGCCTTCACCCCGATGAAAGAGGGCAAGGCACTGGACGAGGCTGACTTCTCGCAGCTACCGGAGGCCGAGCGCGATCGTTTTCATGCTGATATCTCGGCCTTGGAAGAGGTGCTCAATGAGGAGCTATCCAGCCTGCCGCAATGGAAGCGTGAGTCGAGCAATCAGCTGCGCGAACTCAACGATCAGACTATTACCGATGCGCTGCATCCTCTGCTTGAGCCGCTACTGGAGACCTACTGTGGTAACCAGGCGGTCTGTGAGTATTTGCAGGCGCTGCGTCAGAACCTGTTGAAAACCGTCATCGACCAACTCGTAGAGGAGCGGGTGCTTGAGGCCAAGCCGGATGCTTACAAAAAGCAGATGCTGACCGAACAGTATTGCCCCAGCCTCATTGTTGGGCATGACGGCAGCGGTGGTGCACCGGTTGTGCATGAACCTCACCCATCCTATGACAACTTGTTTGGGCGAGTTGAGTACAGCCCGGAACAAGGTGGCCTGGTAACCAGTTACCGGCATATTCGCTCGGGAGCACTGCATCGGGCCAATGGCGGTTATCTGGTGCTGGAAGCAGAAAAGCTGTTGAGTGAGCCCTTTGTCTGGGATGCCTTGAAGCGTGCTCTGCATTCGCGCGTGCTGAAAATGGAGTCGCCCTGGGCTGATATGGGCAGACTGGCCACGGTAACGCTGACACCTCAAGTGATCCCCCTGAACTTGAAGGTCCTGATCATTGGCTCGCGGCAGATTTATTACGCATTGCAGGATATGGATCCGGACTTTCAGGAGATGTTTCGGGTACTGGTCGACTTTGACGAAGATCTGCCGCGTACCACAGACAGCATCGAGGGCATGGCACAGCTACTCAAGACCCGCACCTCTGAGGAAGGAATGGCGCCCCTCACTGCCGCTGCGGTGGCGCGGGTGCTGACTTACAGCGCACGCCTGGCCGAGCACCAGACTCGCCTGTCGGCACGCATCAGCGATATCTTTCAACTGGTTGCCGAAGCCGATTTTTTGCGCCAGCTGGCGGGTGATCCACTGAGTGATACAGCGCATATCGAGCGTGCGCTGCATGCCAAGGAGACCCGCACCGGTCGTGTCAGCGCGCGTATTCGTGAAGATATGGTCTCAGGTGTGATTCTGATTGATACCCAAGGCGCGGCGGTGGGCAAATGCAACGGACTTACTGTGCTTGAAGTGGGGGATTCAGTGTTTGGCGTGCCAGCGCGTATCAGCGCCACGGTTTATCCCGGCGGCAGCGGCATTGTCGACATTGAGCGTGAGGTCAATCTCGGGCAGCCCATTCACTCCAAGGGTGTGATGATTTTAACCGGTTATCTTGGCAGCCGTTACGCGCAGAATCATCCGCTGGAAATTTCAGCGAGTATTGCGCTGGAGCAGTCCTACGGTTATGTGGATGGTGACAGCGCCTCTTTGGGTGAGGTCTGTACGCTGATCTCTGCCATGTCGCGTACGCCTTTACAGCAGTGCTACGCCATTACCGGTTCGATTAACCAGTTTGGTGAAGTACAGGCGGTAGGTGGCGTAAACGAAAAGATTGAGGGCTTCTTCCGCTTGTGCGAAGCGCGTGGCCTGACCGGTAAGCAGGGCGCGATTATCCCGCGTTCGAACGTACCTAACCTGATGCTGGATGAGGCCGTGCTGGAAGCAGTGCGCTCTGGTCAGTTTGCCATTTACGCCGTCGCCCATGTGGATGAGGCGCTTTCTCTGCTGGCGGGTGAGCCTGCTGGTGAAATGAATGCGGATGGCTGCTTTGCGGAAGGGAGCATTAACGCGCGGGTCGTTGCTCGTTTGGCCGAGATCGCCGAGCGCGATCGAGAGGAAGAGGTTGAAGAGGAAGAGGCGCCCGTCGCTACTAAGGGCTGACCCCTTATGTAGCGGCGTTTAAGCCGTTCTTTGCATAGCTTGCCCACAGAGTTATCCACAGAGCTTTGATGTGCATTGTTCGACATTGTCGAGTCACATATAAAAAATGGGGCTTGACCTTGTTCTGCAAGTATGAATTCTGCCCGCTGGTCAGCTTTCTACAAGCTCCGTGGCACTAGGTCTCTAGCGATGCATTGGTTGTCGCGAGTGCGGTTCTGCAATTGGGTGTTTTTTGAGCGGCTTGGTCCAGCGCTCGTGTTTGCAGGGCAGGACAGAGTTATCTGTCTTTTGCACACAGAGTTATCCACAGATACTGTGCACAACTGCGTTGCGCCACTACAGGTTCGGCGTTCGCGCACCGAATGGTTAGCGGAAAATACGCGTTGCTGTGCGGATTGCGAGGAAATGAACACAGATCCTAGTATCATGGCGCCCTTTATTAGGTCCTTTCTGATTCGAGGTGATAGCAGTGATGGAGCGTTTACTGGAAAACACGATGTATTCAGCGCGCTGGATTCTGGCTCCGATCTACTTTGGTCTGTCCTTTGCGCTGCTGGCGCTGGCGGTAAAGTTTTTCCAGGAGCTGCTGCATCTAGCGCCGCACCTGCTGGAGATCGCCGAGGCTGATCTGATTCTGGTGGTGTTATCGCTGGTTGATATGGCTTTGGTTGGCGGGCTGTTGGTTATGGTGATGATTTCCGGCTATGAGAATTTTGTCTCTCAATTGGATATTGAAGAGGGACGGGAAAAGCTCAACTGGTTGGGCAAGATGGATTCCGGGTCGCTGAAGATGAAAGTGGCTGCGTCCATTGTCGCCATTTCCTCTATTCATCTGCTCAAAGTGTTCATGAACGCGCAGAATATCCCCAACGACAAACTCATGTGGTACGTGATTATCCACATGACCTTTGTCGTGTCGGCCTTTGCTATGGGGATTTTGGATAAGCTGGCAAAAACCGGCAAAGGCGAAGCCGCCCTGCCGGACTGATCAGTTGGCCAGTAGCACCACGAACTTGTCAGACGCCGCCAGCTGAGTCACCTGGCTGAAATACTGCTTCAGTTTGACGTGATATCCCAGGTGGCGATTGCCCACCACCAACAATCGGCCGCCAGGCTTCAACGCGCTGCGGCTTTGCTGGAACAGTCTGAGGGCAATATCATCGCCAATAACCTGTTGCTGATGAAAGGGCGGGTTGCATAGCACAACGTCCAGAGAGTCGGGCGTTATCCCGATTAGTCCGTCATTGACCCTGAACTCTGCTGTTCGGCCGGGGAGCGCATTGGTGAAGTTCTGCTTGGCGCTGGCAACGGCCGCGTAGGATTCGTCACAGAACAGCAGCTGTGCCTGCGCGTTGTGCAGCGCTGCCATTATCCCAAGCGCACCATTACCGCAGCCCAGATCCGCGATGTTAGTAGCGGTAGCCGTCTGCTCGGCAATGAGCGGCAGCATAACGCGGGTGCCTATATCCAGTCGCTCACGCGAGAAGACGCCCGGCAGATTGCACAGGCTGATGTCGGTGCCATCGAGAGCGTAGTGGCTGACCAGCGGCTGAGTTGGTGGTATCAGCTGTGGATCGAAACTGGCGCTCAGCAAGCGGGCCTTCTTCCAGCCCAATGAGGCCTGGTAGGGCCCGATATATCTGGCCAGCAGATCGCCGGCCCGCGGCGGTAGATGCTTGATCATGGCGCCGGCAATCACCACCGCGCCGGGCAATAAACGAGGGCGCAAGCGGCGCAATTGGTCTTCCAGCAGGGTAAGGCTTTTGGGTACGCGCAAGAGTACCTGCTGATATTGCCCCGGCGGAGATTGGTCGCCGGGTACCATTTCAATCTGCCCGCTAGCTAACTGGTTTATGCGCAGGTTCTCGGCCAGCGCTAGCTCGCTCAGGTGGGAGTCTCCCCAACTGCAGGGCTGTTGAGCTGCCAAAGCGCAGGCCAGGGCGCCAAACTGATCGTTGATGATCAGCAGGGGGCCGGGTTCCGGCTGTGCCTGTAATTGGCTCAGCAAGTAGTGATCGGCTGCGTCAAACGCCTGCAGCGTGGGGTTCTGCGTCGGTGGATAACGCGTTAGCGACAAAGCGCCGTAGGGGGAGTCGAAAGCGTGCATGCGCGGCCCGGTTATGATCTGGATGGGCAGTATAGCGCAGCTGCATCGGGGGCGGTGCGAGCGCCCCCGCAGCGGTCAGGTGTTTTGCTGTTTAAGCAGGTCGCGTATTTCGCCAAGCAGGATTTCTTCTCTGGACTGCGCTTGAGGTGCGGGGGGCGTAGTTTCCTCCTTGCGCTTGAGACTATTCATTACCCGCACTGCGACGAAGATAGCTGCGGCAATGATCAGAAAATCAACGACGCTCTGAATGAACAATCCGTAGCCTAAAGTGACCGCTGGTAATTCGCCCTGGGCTTCTTTCAGAATAATTGCCAGGTCGGCGAAGTCGACGCCGCCAATCATCAGCCCCAGCGGCGGCATGACCACATTGGTTACGAATGAGGAGACTACTTTGCCAAACGCGGCGCCAATGATGATGCCAACTGCCATATCAACTACGTTGCCGCGCAGGGCGAAGGTCTTGAATTCTTTCAACATGCTCATAGGCACATCCTCGCGAGCGCCGGATTGGCGCGTGAGCCTTGATAATGCGTAGGCTTCAGGATTATTTCAATCGTTTTTGCAGCGTATCGCAAACGATGCGCAGTGCCTGAATACGGGCATAGCGTTTATCGGTTGAGGGTATTACATGCCAGGGCGCCTGCGGCGTAGCGGTGTTCTCCACCATATCGTTCATGGCGTTGACGTAGTCAGACCACTTGTCGCGGTTGCGCCAGTCTTCGTCGGTCAGCTTGTACCTTTTGGTTGGTGATTTCTCACGGTCCTCGAAGCGCGACAATTGCTCTTCTGGCGTGATAGCCAGCCAGAACTTGATTATCAAGGTCCCTGCTTTATGCAGCTGCGCCTCAAAATCGTTGATTTCCCCATAGGCTTGTTGCCAGCGAAGGTCAGAGCAGAATCCTTCGATACGCTCGACCAGCACACGTCCATAGTAACTACGGTCAAGGACGACGACTTTGCCGGGTGCCGGAATACGTCGCCAAAAGCGTAGCAAATAGGGCTGGCTGCGCTCTTCTTCTGTGGGCGCTCGCGTGCCATGAACCCGAAGCATGCGCGGATCGAGGCAATGGGTGATGCGCCTGATGGTGCCGCCCTTGCCCGCGGCATCGGCGCCCTCGAATACCAGCAGCAGGCTGCTTTTTTGGAAAGCTGGATGACGTGCAAGGTCACGCAGGCGATGCTGATAGTGCTCAAGCTCGCGTTTGTAGACATCTTTTTTCAGCTCGTGGTCGTAGTCGAGCTGTTCTAGCCGGTCGCTCTTGCTGGGTTGCCAGTCATGCTCCTCCGGCACCGCGTCCTTGCCCTGCAGTTTCTGTTTTATTGCCTTGAGCAATAGCTTGCCGACATACAAGTCACGTGCTTCTGCATCGCTGCTGGCGACCTGAATCCAAGGTGCAATAGGCGTTGAGGTTAACTCACTCATGCGCTTGGCCGCTTCACGCACCTTGGTGTACTCCGTGGTGCTGAATTCGCCCCATTCGCGCATCGCCAGGCTGTCGTACTGTTTTTGCTGCTCCCTGGGTGGGTAATGCTGTGCATGATCGTCATCCAGGTGCAGCCATAGCTTGAGTAGGGTGACGCCTTCAGCCGCCAACTGATTCTCGAAGCGCGTTACCTGTTCCATTTCACTCTTGAATCGAGTGTCTGACATGCGCCCTCGGCTCAGTTGAATCAGCGGCTGGTGATACCAGGAGCCAAGATAAAAGCCCAGGGTTCCTGCCGGAGGGAGGCTGCGCCAATAGCGCCAGAGTCGCGGCATCTTGCGCTCAATACCCTGCGGTAGAGTGAAGGCTCGGGTGTTCAGATAACGGTTATCCAGCCATTCGTAAAAGGTATAAATCAGCTCTGCCTTGCCCGCCAGGTCATTGCCACTGACCAACAGTAGTACCGGCCCAAGGTTGGCTTTCTGCAGTTCAAATTGCGCTTCAAGCAAATCTTCGCAGAGCGCCTCACGCTGTTTTTTCAGACTTTTGTGCTTACTCATATACAGGCCTTTGTAGATGCCGTGCGCAGATTTGGCTAAGGCGCTCAAGGCAAGGGTTGTGTGTTGGTTGCCAGCGCGTCAACAATAGCGGCTTTGTGTTCAGGCTGGTTGCAGTATAGGCCGACACTAACGCATTTCTTGCGGAGGATGCATGGCTAAAGCCAAACGCATATACGGTTGTACCGAATGTGGTGCGACTTTTTCCAAGTGGGCTGGACAGTGTCCGGAGTGTCAGGCTTGGAATACGCTGGTAGAAACCGTGGTAGATACCACGCCAACCGGCGGCACCCCAGCGCGCAGCAGTAACTGGACGGGCCAGGAGGCGCAGGTCAAAACCCTTGCCGACGTCAGCACCGAAGAGGTGCCACGTCAGTTGAGCGGTTCCTCAGAGCTGGATCGGGTGCTGGGTGGCGGGCTGGTTAGCGGTTCGGTAGTGCTGATGGGCGGTGATCCTGGTATTGGTAAGTCGACCATTCTGCTGCAAACGCTCTGTCGGCTCGCGCAGTCTGTGCCGGCGCTTTACGTAACCGGCGAGGAATCTCAGCAGCAGGTCGCGATGCGAGCACGGCGTCTGGGCTTGCCCGAAGACAAGCTCAAGGTGATGACTGAAACCTGTATCGAAAGCATTATTGCGACTGCCCGCAAAGAGCAGCCGAGGGTGATGGTGGTAGATTCGATTCAGACCATTTTTACCGAGCAGCTGCAGTCTGCGCCTGGCGGCGTGGCTCAGGTGCGTGAGAGTGCTGCGCTCTTGGTTCGTTATGCCAAGCAGAGTGGTACCGCGATCTTTCTGGTAGGCCACGTGACCAAAGAAGGCTCGCTAGCCGGTCCGCGAGTGCTGGAGCACATGGTGGATACCGTGCTGTATTTTGAAGGTGAGTCGGACGGGCGTTATCGCATGCTGAGGGCGGTGAAGAACCGCTTTGGCGCGGTAAATGAGTTGGGTGTTTTTGCCATGACCGACAAAGGGTTAAAAGAAGTAGCGAACCCCTCGGCGATTTTCCTCTCGCGTTACGACGCGCCCATTCCCGGTAGTGTCGTCATGGCTACCTGGGAAGGCTCCAGACCTATGCTGGTGGAAGTTCAGGCGTTGGTTGATACCAGTCATCTGGGGAATCCTCGGCGGGTCACCCTGGGGTTGGACCAGAACCGTTTGGCCATGTTGTTGGCCGTGCTGCATCGCCACGGCGGGGTGGCTACCTACGATCAGGATGTGTTTGTCAACGTGGTGGGGGGCGTCAAGGTGTTGGAGACCGCATCGGATCTAGCGCTGCTGGCAGCGGTGATGTCCAGCTTGCGCAATCGACCTTTGCCGATGGATTTGATGGTCTTTGGTGAGCTGGGGTTATCTGGCGAGATACGCCCGGTGCCCAGTGGTCAGGAGCGCTTGAAGGAAGCGGCCAAGCATGGCTTCACCCGTGCCATTGTGCCCAAGGCTAACGCGCCCAAGGAATCGCCCAAAGGCATGGAGGTTATCGCGGTAACGCGCCTTGATCAGGCTTTGTCAGCGATTTTCGACTAAACGCCGCTCTGGCGGCGTTAGCTTCAAGCCGCAAGCCGCAAGCCGCAGGAGCGCAGAGGCAGTAACTTAGTTCATCACCTCTGTTGTGCACTGCCAGCTTGAGGCTTGTCGCTTGAAGCTGCTGTAAAGCGCAGGGTCAGATCAGCGCTTTCAGCTCACGTTCCAGTAGCTGTTCATCCCCTGTGTTCAACGCAATCAAGCGACGCAGGTGGCTAATTGAGTCCAGATCAATGTGCGTGCAGGTAAATCCCAGCATGCCTTCTTCGGCGTGTGCCAGGGCAGCCTCCATGCGTATCTGGCTGCCGTCATTGAGCTCAATTACACTGATGTAGGGCGCATCCTGTATAGAAGCAGACCAGTCATCAGGGGCCATCACCAGCAGACCATGCAGCGAAATGTCTATCAACTGAACCTGACTTTGCCAGTCATCCTGTTGCAGTAGTGTCTGCGCATCAAAGGGGATACGCGTAAAACGACGTCGTTCGTCACTCATGGAGAGCCTCTCCGGGCGATGCATTGATACAGTTACTATAGTCGCTTTTGCACGACTCAGACGATGCCCTGTGCAAGCATGGCATCCGCCACCTTGACGAAGCCGGCAATATTGGCGCCTTTGACGTAATTGATGAAGCCTTCCTCATCCTTTCCGTAGTGACTGCAGGCACTATGGATGGACTCCATGATCTCGTGAAGCTTCTGGTCAACTTCCTCTTCGGTCCACGACAGGCGCATGGCATTTTGACTCATCTCCAGCCCGCTTACGGCAACACCGCCAGCGTTGGCCGCTTTGCCTGGCGCATAGAGGGTTTTGTGTTCGAGAAATAGGTCAGCGGCAGTCAGAGTGCAGGGCATGTTAGCTCCCTCGGCGACGGCTATGCAGCCATTGTCGATCAGCTTGCGCGCATCGTTTTCGTCCAGTTCATTCTGCGTTGCGCAGGGTAAAGCAAGGTCACAGGACAGGTGCCATGGTGTGCTGTTGGCAATGAACTGCACGCCGGGCTGACCATCAAGCGCTTCCAGTCGGCCGCGCTCCTGGTTCTTGAGCTTCACGACCTTTTTCCACGTCGCTTCGTTAAGACCATCGGCGAAGTGTAAGGTGCCGCCTGAGTCGGACAAGGAGAGGACCAAACCGCCAAGCTGAATAACCTTGAGTGCCGCGTACTGAGCGACATTGCCGGCACCTGAGATGACGACGCGCAGCCCATCAAGGCTTTTATCGCGGGATTTAAGCATCTGTTCGGCAAAGTAAACACAGCCAAAACCGGTGGCTTCGGGGCGCATTAGGCTACCGCCATAGGTTTGGCCTTTGCCGGTGAGCACCGAGGTGAATTCATTACGCATACGCTTGTATTGGCCGTACATATAGCCGACTTCCCGCGCGCCAACACCGATATCGCCTGCTGGTATATCCAGATTAGCTCCGATGTGGCGTGATAGTTCCGTCATGAATGACTGACAAAAGCGCATGACCTCGCTATCGCTTTTACCTTTTGGGTCGAAATCGGAGCCGCCCTTACCACCGCCCATGGGTAAGGTAGTCAGGGCATTTTTGAATACCTGCTCGAAGGCCAGAAACTTGAGTACACCCAGGTTTACTGAAGGGTGAAAGCGCAAGCCGCCCTTGTAGGGGCCGATGGCGCTATTCATCTGTACTCGATAGCCACGATTGACATGCACCTTGCCCTGATCATCGGTCCAGGGTACACGAAAGGTAATGGAGCGTTCCGGTTCGAGCAGGCGTTCCAGAATGCCCTGACTGAGGTACGCTGGATTGTCTTGCAGAAACGGCCAAAGACTGGTCAGAACTTCTTCCGCTGCCTGTTGGAACTCAGGTTGATCCGGATCTTTTTTTCGAATGCTGGCAAGGTAGGAAGAGAGCGTGTCGGTCATGGTCGGGGTCACTTATCTGTAAGAGTTTGACGAAACCGTGACACTTTATCAGGATGATCTGCGCTCTAAAATAGTGCATTTCATCATCGGGGTAATGTTTTGGCAGGATAGTGCTGTTTTGCTGATTTTATTATTTTTTTGTTTCTATTTGTGTTTTTTTAACGCAATGACGCACCTTATCGGTGCGTCATCTGTGCTGCGCTAGTAGCCGGCATAAACCGGGAGTCGGCTCAGGCCAGCTTCTTGTAACGGACTCGGTGTGGTTGCGAGGCCGCATCGCCCAGGCGCTTTTTGCGATCGGCTTCATACTCGGTGTAGTTACCGTCGAAGAAGACGACCTGCGAATCATCTTCATAGGCGAGGATGTGGGTCGCGATACGGTCAAGGAACCAGCGATCGTGCGAAATCACAATGGCTGAGCCAGGGAAGTCGAGCAGCGCTTCTTCCAACGCACGCAGGGTTTCCACGTCCAGATCGTTTGAAGGTTCGTCGAGCAGCAGTACGTTGGCACCGCGCTTGAGCGTCAGCGCCAGATGCAGACGGCCACGCTCACCACCGGAAAGGTCCTTGACGAACTTTTGCTGATCAGATCCCTTGAAGTTGAAGCGCCCCACGTACCCGCGTGAGGGAACTTCGTAGTTGCCTACCTTGATCATGTCGAAACCGTCTGAAACCTGCTCCCATACGGTTTTGTTGCCGTCGAGGTCATCGCGACTCTGATCGACGCTGGCGATCTCTACTGTTTCGCCGATATCAATGCTGCCTCCGTCCGGCTGCTCTTTACCGGTAATCATCCGAAACAGGGTTGATTTGCCCGCGCCGTTACCACCGATAACACCCACGATAGCGCCTTTGGGTACGCTGAACGACAGGTTATCGATCAGTACGCGTTCGCCATAGCCCTTGTTGACGCCATTGAAGTCAATAACCTTGTCACCCAAACGCGGGCCAGCCGGGATATAGATTTCGTTGGTTTCGCTGCGTTTCTGGAATTCTTGCGACTGCAGTTCTTCAAAGCGCTGCAAGCGTGCCTTGGATTTGGACTGGCGGCCTTTGGCGCCCTGGCGTACCCATTCCAGCTCGGCTTTCATCGCCTTGGCGTGCGAGGCTTCCTGCTTGGCTTCAGTATTCAGACGCGCAGCCTTGGATTCCAGCCACTGTGAGTAGTTGCCTTCAAAGGGAATGCCTTGGCCACGGTCAAGTTCGAGAATCCAGCCAGCCACGTTATCCAGGAAGTAGCGGTCGTGCGTAATAGCGACCACAGTGCCCGGGAAGTTGTGCAGGAATTGCTCCAGCCACGCAACTGAATCGGCGTCCAGGTGGTTGGTTGGTTCGTCGAGGAGCAGCATGTCAGGCGCTGACAGCAGCAGACGGCAGAGCGCAACGCGGCGTTTCTCACCGCCGGACAGATGGCCGATGGTGGCATCCCACGGTGGCAGGCGCAGGGCGTCGGCAGCGACTTCCAGCTGGCGCTCGAGGTTGTGACCGTCGGCGGCCTGCAGGATCGCTTCCAGTTTGCCTTGTTCAGCCGCCAGCGCATCGAAATCGGCATCGGGTTCGGCATAGGCGGCATAGACTTCATCCAGACGCGCCTGCGCTGCCTTGACCTCGCCTACGGCCTCTTCAACGATGTCACGTACGGTCTTATCAGCATCAAGTTGTGGTTCCTGTGGCAGATAACCTACCTTGATACCCGGCATTGGGCGGGCTTCGCCTTCGATCTCGGTGTCCACGCCTGCCATGATGCGCAGCAGGGTGGATTTACCTGCACCGTTGAGGCCCAATACGCCGATTTTGGCGCCGGGGAAGAAGGACAAGGAAATATCTTTCAGAATCTGACGCTTCGGGGGGACGACTTTGCCAACCCGATGCATGCTATAAACATATTGAGCCATGGGGGTAGAACCTGTTGAATGGGGGGTGTTGATAGATTCATCATGCAGCTGCTTGGCTGTCATGTCGAAATTGCAGGCAAGGCTAGCCCAACTGGCCTTTAAGGGCAAACGTCTGCAGCTTATGCCTTGCGCTCGCGATGATATTGAACATTACTGTTTGGGTCTGGTTGTAGCAATAAAGGGTGGTGAGTCTTGTTTGTACGGCTATTTGATAAGTGAGCACATTGAATAACAATAATAGTGAAACGCAATGGCCTGTCGAAGATAACGGCTTTGACGCCATACAAACTCATTCCATGCGAGTTGGCTATTTTATAGTGGCCGTTGCCTGTGTGCTGGTTCTGGTACTCCTGGCCTGGCAGTCCTGGTTTGACTACGTTGCTATCAAGCGCCAACACCAGATACAGGTAGAAGAAAGTGTCTGGCTTACCGCTGACCAGATGGCGCTTAATATTGGGGTTACCTCCATTGCGCTTGCTCGCGTGCTGGATTTTCAGGCGCCGGAGCAAAACGCCGGCTCTCGCCTGCTGGTGCAAGACCTGCTGCCGGGGATTGTCAGTGTACGCCAGGTGGATTTGAATCGAGTTTTGCCCCATGAATCGGCGCCATGGCGGCAAACGGCACATCGGCTCGAATTAAGCGGTGAGCGTTTTGGTCTGGACTCGGATCCAGTACGCAACGAGCTTTTCTGGACGCTGGCCAGCGCGCAGCCAGATCGTTACTGGGTATTGACCCTTGATGGGCGCGCGTTGGCCTCGCTGGTGTCGGCGCGAGCGGCGCAAGGTTATGTTTGGCTGCTTGAAGATGTCGGTCGCAGTCGGGTGCTGGCCCGGCAGATGGATGACCTTTTGGTTTATTCAGGCAATGCGCCGATGTCAGCGCAAGAGCGCGATCGGGTCGTGGTTAGTGCGCCGGTAGAAGGTACGCTTTGGCAAGTTCGTGGTCTGGTGGACGCGGATTACTACCATCGCCAGTTAGGGCCATTATTGCTGCAACGCATCTTGTTGCTATTCGGATCACTGCTGGTTTTGATGGCGGTACTTTGGCTATTGATGCGACAGGCTCGCGCTAATCGACGGTTACGGGTCAGTCGGGCGGAATCCTTTCGGCATATGCAAGACAGTGAGCGCCGCTATCTGGACGTATTCCAAGGCGCCGATATGGCGCTTTGTCTGATAGATCTTTCCGAACTCAAGTCATTCATTATGCGCCACGGCCTGCATGATCAGACGGCTCTTGATCGTTGGCTGTTAGAGCACCCTCAGCAGCACTCCGAGCTGCTGGCCAGCATGCACCTGCTGGAAGCCAACCCGGTTGCGCTGAATTTGTTGCAAGTTAGCTCGGTGGACAAACTTGTGGGTATTCTGCGCGGGGAGCAGCACTTGCGTATGGGCGGCGCGCGCTACCGTCTGGTATTGGCGTTGGTCAACGGCGATGCGCGCGTGGAGCTGGAAACGCCCATGGTAGGCGCCGACGGCAAGCTGCGCTATTTATGGATGGTGGTGCGTCTGCCGCGAGAGATTGATGAGCTGCACGCGGTGACCTTGAGCTTCACTGATCTGACTGAGCGTCGGCGCATTGAGGTGGCAATGCGCGAGAGAGAGCAGTTTTGGGCTTCCGTTGTGGAGGCTTTGCCTGACCTGGTGTTTATTCGTGATGTACGCAAAATGGGTGCGGATGAATTCTTCTTCAGTAACCGCTCCCTGGCTTCTATCCTCGGTTACAGCGCGGATGAAGAAGTGGCCATGGGTGACAGTTATCGTAATAGTCTGCTGCATCCGGATGACTTGGAATACATGCAGGTCAATCGTCGGCTGCAATTGGTCTTGCCGGACAACCGCGTGCTTGAATGGCGAGTACGTTGGCGGCACAAGGAGACTGGCTGGCGCTGGTTCAGTATTCGCTCCAGGGTCTTCAAACGAGCAAATGATGGCCGAGTAGAGCAGGTTATCGGTTTTGTTCGGGATGCTCATTCGCAGACGTTGGAACGTGAGAAAATCCAGCGTTCCGAGGCGCGCTATCGATTAATGGCGGAAAATGTCAGTGACATCGTCTGGTCCACAGACAGTGAGTTTCAGCCCGATTTTGTCAGCCCTTCTGTAGAGCATGTGCTGGGCTACAGTGCGGAGCATTTGCTGGCCGTGGGCCCGGAAGAAGTAGTGGTAGGTGATCGCTATCTCGACTTTATGCATGAGCTGGTTGATGAAATCAGGCCACAGGTTTACAGCGTAGAGAAAGCTAAAGCTCTGCGCGAACAGGGCTTTAGGCGCCAAATTATAGGCGATGCTATCAAGGCTGATGGGCGCAAGTGTCCGCTGGAAACCCGGGTGTCGTTGATGTGGAATGAGCAGGGCCGCTTCCTTGGTTTGCTCGGCGTGGCACGTGACATTACCGAGCAACGACGCACCGAAAACCGTCTGCGTATGGCCGCTACCGTGTTTGAAAATACCACGGGGGCCGTACTGGTGACGGACCCGGCGGGCTATATTGTGCAGGTCAACGAGAACCTGACACGTATAACCGGGTACAGCGACGACGATATCGTTGACCAGCTACCTGCGGTACTCACCGCGCGCCTCCATGAAAAGCACTTCTATATCAATATCATGTCTTCCTTGCAGGAGGATGGCCGCTGGGAGGGCGAAATCTGGCTGCAGCGTAAAGATGGCGATGCTTTCCTCTGCTGGGCCGGTGTCACGGCAGTGCAGGATAGCGACGGTGACCTGGTCAGCTATGTCTGCTTTTTTGTCGATATAAGCGAGCGTAAAGCATCTGAGGCACGCATTCAGAGTCTCGCCTATTACGATGTGTTAACCGGTCTGCCTAATCGAACGCTATTTCAGGACCGTTTGCAGGCAGCGCTTCCCCTCGCGTTCAGGCGCTCCGAATGGGTTGCGGTTCTATTTCTCGATCTTGACCGGTTCAAACCCATCAATGACAGCTTGGGCCATGCCGCGGGTGATACGGTACTTAAAGAAGTGGCCATGCGTCTGCGCGGCTGTGTACGCGAGAGCGATACGGTTGCGCGCATGGGCGGGGACGAGTTCACCATACTGCTTACAGGTCTGGCTGATCGTGAGGCCGCACTAGCTGCCTGTATGCATGTCGCAGAGAAGGTGCTCCTGGCGCTGGGGCCAGCATTTGTGCTGCAAGAGCGCGATTTCTTCGTTAGCGCCAGTATCGGTATTGCGCTTGCGCCGCAGGATGCCGACGAAGGTAGCGTGTTGTTAAAAAATGCCGACACTGCCATGTACCACGCCAAGGCAATGGGTAAGGACACTTTCCAGTTCTACGAGAGCGAGATGAATGCGCGTGCGCTTGAGCGCCTAGGCTTGGAGAATGATCTACGCCGCGCGATACAGGATCATGCCTTTTATCTGGTGTATCAGCCGCAGTTCAGCTGCAGCGATGGATCGCTCACTGGAGCAGAGGTATTGTTGCGCTGGAATGACCCGGTGCGCGGCCATGTCTCGCCCGCCGAATTTATTCCGGTAGCCGAAGAGCTCGGTTTGATTCGTGTGTTGGGAGAGTGGGTGCTTGATCAAGCCTGCCAGCAGCTGGCAACGTGGCGTGCCAATGGCTTTACCGTGCCTCGGTTAGCGGTGAACTTATCAGCAATGCAATTTGATGATGGGCAGTTGGTGGAGCAGATTTCCGCTATTCTGGAACGCTACGAATTGCCGCCCCAGGTGCTGGAGCTGGAGTTGACCGAGAGTATTCTACTGCGCAACCGTGATCTGACCATGAGCGCGTTGAACCGCCTCAAGGAAAAAGGGGTGCATATTGCTATCGACGACTTTGGGACGGGCTATTCGGCACTTAATTACCTCAAGGATTTTCCGATAGACACGCTTAAAATTGACCGTGGCTTTATTCAGGCAATGCGGCCGCATAGTCGAGATGCTCGCTTGGCCGAGGCCATCGTCGCTTTGGGGCGTAGCTTGCAGCTAAGGGTTATTGCGGAAGGCATTGAGACCGAAGAGCAGTTTAGTCTGGTCCGTAGTTTTGGCTGCGATGAAGTACAGGGGTTTCATATGGGACGCCCGGTTGAGGCGCAGGTATTCGAGAGTCGTTGGTTAATACCTCTTGAATGAGTGCTTTTTGCTTACGCCTGAATGCTTTTCAAGTGCCAGTTGCCTTGGCATGCGTTAAAATGCGCGCCTCTTTTGTTTTTGAACGACCTAGCAGGGGGCCGTTACATGTTCAGCCGTTCTAACGATATAGCCACATACGATGCCGATCTGTGGGCTGCAATGCAGCACGAAGCCGTGCGTCAGGAAGATCACATCGAACTGATTGCCTCGGAAAACTACACCAGTCCGGCAATCATGCAGGCGCAGGGCTCAGTCCTGACCAACAAGTACGCCGAAGGTTATCCGGGTAAGCGCTACTACGGCGGTTGCGAGTATGTCGACGTGGCGGAACAGCTGGCCATTGATCGCGCCAAGGCGCTGTTCGGTGCAGATTACGCCAACGTTCAACCACACGCCGGTTCACAAGCCAACTCGGCCGTATTCCAGGCATTGTTGACGCCGGGTGATACCGTGCTGGGTATGAGTCTGGCGCATGGCGGTCACCTGACCCATGGTGCAACGGTTAACTTTTCCGGCAAGCATTACAATGCAGTGCAGTATGGCATCAATACCGAAACCGGTCTGATTGATTATGACGAGGTTGAGGCGCTGGCGCTTGAGCATAAGCCGAAGATGATCATTGCCGGCTTCTCCGCCTATTCTCAGGTGCTGGATTTTGCCCGTTTCCGTGAGATCGCCGACAAGGTAGGTGCCTACCTCTTCGTCGATATGGCCCACGTTGCAGGTTTGGTCGCAGCGGGTGTTTACCCTAACCCGATACCCTTCGCGGATGTGGTTACTACCACTACGCACAAGACGCTGCGCGGCCCGCGTGGTGGCCTTATTCTGGCTCGCGCCAATGAAGCGCTGGAGAAGAAACTGAACTCCGCAGTCTTCCCCGGCGGTCAGGGTGGTCCATTGATGCATGTAATCGCGGCCAAGGCGATCTGCTTCAAGGAGGCCATGAGCCCCGAGTTCAAGACCTACCAGCAGCAGGTGGTGAAAAACGCCAAGGCAATGGCTGGGGTGTTTGTCGAACGTGGCTATGACGTTGTGTCGGGTGGTACCGAGAACCATTTGTTCCTGCTGTCGTTGATCAAGCAGGACATCACCGGTAAGGACGCCGATGCGGCACTGGGTCGCGCGTTTATTACGGTTAACAAGAATGCCGTACCGAATGACCCGCGCTCGCCATTTGTGACCTCCGGTCTGCGTATCGGTACACCGGCGGTGACTACGCGCGGTTTTGTTGAGGCAGATTGTCAGTCTCTGGCTGGCTGGATCTGCGACATCCTCGACAATATGGGTGATGAGGCAGTAGTAGATCGCGTACGTGATCAGGTGAAGCAAATCTGTGCACGTCTGCCGGTCTACGGTGACTAAGCGTTTAGCGCTGATAAAAGCCCCTCCCGACTTTGGTCGCGGGGGGCTTTTTTGTGGGTAGTCGCCAAGGTTATGGTATCGGTGTAAAATTGACGTTATTTTTATGACGATAATGTTTCTATGTCGGTCAGTTGGCAGCTAAAGAGCTGGCTGGTAGTGCGTTGGCGTCGGTCTGAATGGGGAAGCAATGAGAACGGACTCATGAGGCATC
Organism: Pseudomonas sp. 5Ae-yellow; assembly: GCF_014077575.1. NCBI lineage: Bacteria > Pseudomonadati > Pseudomonadota > Gammaproteobacteria > Pseudomonadales > Pseudomonadaceae > Pseudomonas > Pseudomonas sp. 5Ae-yellow. The sequence continues at coordinate 22,763 of NZ_JACGWE010000017.1, forward strand.
TGGCCTACTTGGTAACTGCCCTGCTAATGCTGTTTGCAGACCTGAGTGCGGCGTTGGCGCAGCAGGAGGTGGAGCCTGTTTCTGTGCAGGCACCGGCGGTGCTGAAAGTAGCGATCATGAATTTCCCCGGTTACTCTGAGGTAGATAGCGAAGGCAATGCGGTTGGTCGTACTGTCACTCTGGTGGATAAACTGCTGCGGCAAGCTGGCTTTGCCTATGAGGTGCGCATTCTTCCGCCTGCACGGATTTGGAGGGGGTTGGAGGATGGCAGCGTGCAGTTATGGCCTGGCATCGTTAACAAACCGGGGCTTGAAGCATCGACCTTGCTTGCTCGCCGCACGTTGGGGGTGGTGGGGATCAACCTCTATTACCCACCCGGCAGCCCGCGGCCGCAATGGCCGGATGATCTTCAGGGTAAACGGGTAATTCTGATAACCAATTACACCTACACTTCGCAGTTGATGCGGGTGCTGGATGACCCTTCGCTGGATATCACCTTTCGCCTGGGTAGCTCGCATTTGGGTGCTGTGCGCATGTTGCTGCGTGGGCGAGGAGATTATTTGCTGGACTATCGCGCGCAGGTAGATTCGGCTGCCGCGACCCTGCATATAGAGCCTTTGCCCCACCTGAAAGTGTCGGAACAGCCGATGCGCTTTGTGGTTTCGAGACGCACGCCGGGAGCCAGTGATGTTGTGCGTGCGCTGGATGCTGCCTATGATCAACTGGAGTCGAAAGGAGTGGAGCTTGATGTAACCCGGCAATAACCTATAGCGCTGATGAATGATGCTTGCGTACCATTATCGTGATGGGTTGAGTAAAGCAGGGTTGGTATATTGGTTGTTGCTGCCGGTCTATTTGGGCGGGATGTATTTTATTAATGGAAGGGATTTCGATGCCGGACAGCTATAAGGTTGTTTTTAGTGGTGCCCGTGTTGCGGGTATAGAAGAGTCAGAACTGCGCGCTGAGCTGCTGCGCCTGGGCTTTGATGAGCGCCAAGTGCAGGCTCTGCTGATGGGGCGCAAGGTCACTATCAAGAGCAATCTGAGTGCGGAGCAAGCCGAGCGTTACTGTCAGCGCTTGCAGTCTGCCGGCTTGATAACCAAGGTGCAGGCGGAGAGTGTCGCGGAACAGTCAGTGATAACTGATGAGCCAGCTTCGCGTCCGGAGCCGGTCATGTCCGCAGATGAGCCGCCCCTACCGCCAGTTGCGTCAGGGCAGGGCGCAGGTGCTTCAGGTCGGCGCAGCGCGAAGATCAGGTTCACCGGTACCGGAGAGGAATACTTCGGTATCTGGATCGTTAATATTCTGCTGCTGGTTGTCACCCTGGGTTTTTACGCGCCCTGGGCCAAGGTGCGCAATATGCAGTACTTCTACGGTCATACTCTGCTAGAGGATACCAGCTTCCAATATCTGGCCGATCCCTGGGTCATCTTTCGTGGTCGTATGGTCGCGTTGGTAGCGGTGATTATCTGGTCTGTTGCCTCGACCTTTTACCCCGTGATCGCGATGGGGTTATTGCTGATTTTTATTCCGCTGATCCCCTGGATTATCGCGCGCTCGCTGAAGTTTCATGCCGTGAACAGCGCCTATCGCAACATCAGGTTCGACTTTGTCGGTAGCTACTGGCAGGCGGCCAAGGTCATTTACCTGTGGCCACTGCTATCGATACTCAGCCTGGGGCTGCTGGTGCCGTTTTCAGCGCAGCGCTGGTATGTCTTCCTGGTGGACAACTTGCGTTATGGTCGTAGTGAGTTTCATCTCAACCTTACTGCAGGCCAGGTCTATATGTTCTTTCTGAAAATGCTGGGCGTCTTGCTGGGCGTTGCCGCGCTCTCGGCGATCGCCCAGTTCGTGCATGGCGCCTTTTCAGTTATTTTCATTGTGCTGGGTTATTTGTTGCTCTTTGGGTACGCAATGGCGGGCGTTACCAATCTGATCATGTCTGCTACCACCTTGGCCGATCATGGTTTTGAGTCTTCTCTGGGCAAGCGCCGTATTGTCTGGATTTTCTTCAGCAATAGCCTGCTGATCATGCTGAGTATGGGTATTTTTACGCCTTGGGCCAAAGTGCGCATGGCGCGCTATCGTGCGAGTTGCACCAAAATGCATATTCAGGGCGATCTTGATGGTTTTGTCGCCGGCGAGGCGCAACGTGCTGGTGCGGTAGGTCTGGAGTTGGGGGACGCCTTCGATGTCGGTATCTCCCTCATCTGAGCAATGGGTTGTCGGCCGCTATTTCGACGGCAACTCAAGCCATAGCAGCGAGGCGCGCGCCAATGTGGTGGGTGGGTGCTTACGCCTGGAGGTGGCGGGTAAAGCTAAGCATTACCCCGCCGATCAAGTGCGTCTTGGCGTTCAGGTTGGTAGCGCCAATAGTTATCTACACCTGAGTGATGGGGGGGTGTTGGAGTCGCTCGATGTAAGCGGCTTACAGCGCCTGGCTCGCGAGCTTAAACGCTCGGGCGATAGTTGGCTGCAGCGTTTTGAGGTAAATACCCGGCTGATTGTTTTTAGCCTGATAGCTGTGCTGGCGTTTTCCGTTATCGGCGTGCTGTATGGCGTGCCCTGGCTATCCGCCCAAATCGCTGATGCCTTGCCGGTTGAGCTTGAGACCCGTATTGGCGAGGAGGCGTTGGCTAATATGGATAAGCTATGGATGGAGCCTAGCCAGATGACCGAGGCTCGCCAGCAGGAGGTGCTGTCTGCCATGGCGCCCTATCTGCGAGTCATGCAGGACGATTATCCTGAGCATAGTCTGCAACTGCATTTTCGTGCCTCAGAGGCGCTGGGTGCCAATGCCTTTGCCTTGCCGGGCGGTAATCTGGTTTTTACCGATGACATGGTGGCGCTGGCAAAAAACGATGAAGAGTTGGCGTCCGTGATGGCGCATGAGGTGGGGCACGTTGTGCACCGTCACAGTATGCGCAACCTGGTACAGGGCTCATTGCTGGTATTTGTCATGGTGTCGCTGACCGGCGATATCTCCGCAGCCTCAGATATGGCAGCAGGTTTGCCGGCGTTATTGGCTAGTTTGAGTTATCAGCGAGGCATGGAAACGGAAGCGGATGACTTTGCACTGGCGTTTTTGCAGCAGCAGGCTATTGCGCCGCAACGTTTTGCCGACATCATGCAGCGTCTGGATCCGGGTTCAGCAAATAGTGACGAGGAGAAGGACGTGGCGAGTGGATTGAGCAGTTTCCTGTCAACCCACCCGCCAACACCCGAGCGCATAGAGCGCTTTCAGACTTTGGACTGACCCAGTCCCAGTGTGCTCAGAGTGCGCTTGCGCACACTCTTGAGCAGCTCGGCGTCGTTAATCAGCGACTGACCGTAAGACGGCACCAGTGTTTTCATGCGTGCCTGCCACTCTGGGCTGGCAATACGATCTTTGAAGCAGCGCTCTAATACATCAATCATCGCTTGCACTGCAGTTGATGCGCCGGGTGAGGCGCCCAGGAGAGCGGCGAGTGTGCCGTCCTTGGCAGCGACTATTTCTGTACCAAACTCAAGCTTGCCGTGGCCTTTGGCGTCTTTCTTGATGATCTGTACGCGCATGCCAGCATCCTGCAGTGTCCAGTTCTTCTCCTGGGCATCCGGGAAGTAGTTGCGCAGTGACGCGACTCGGTCTTTGTGCGACTGAAAGGACTCGGCAATCAGGTACTTGGTCAGATCCATGTTGTCGCGGCCCACTGCCATCATCGGCGCCACGTTATAGGTTTTGACCGAAGAGAACAGGTCAAACACCGAGCCCTTCTTCAGAAACTTGGTGGTGAACCCGGCAAAGGGGCCAAACAGCAACGCCGGTTTGCCGTTGATGATGCGGGTATCCAGGTGCGGGACCGACATCGGTGGCGCGCCAACGGGTGCTTTGCCATAAACCTTGGAACTGTGGCGCTTGACCACGTCCGGGTCCTTGCATACCAGCCACTGACCGCTGACCGGGAAGCCGCCGTAACCTTGGCTTTCATCGATATGGGACTTCTGCAGCAGCGGCAGGGAGCCACCGCCGGCGCCGAGGAAAACGAACTTGGCGTTGAAGTCTTTTTCTTCGCCGGTATTCTCGTCTTCGATATTGACGCGCCAATGACCTTTCTTGCTCTTGCGCAGACTCTTCACCGAATGCTTCAGGCAAAGCTCAAAGCCTTCCTGTTGTTTCAGGTGATCAATCATTTTGCGCGTCAGTGAACCGAAATCAACATCCGAGCCGTGATCGACACGGGTCGCCGCAACGGGTTGCTTGGCGTCACGGCTGGACATGATCAGTGGCATCCACTCGCGCAGAGTCTCTGGCGTATCGCTGTACTGCATTTCAGCAAAGAGGTGGTGGTTGCTCAGTAGCTCGTGACGTTTGCGTAGAAACTCAACATCTTTCTCGCCCCAGACAAAGCTCTGGTGCGGGGTAGTGTTGATGAAGTCTGATGCCTTGGGCAGGATTCCCTGTTCGACCAGATAGGTCCAGAATTGCAGGGTAACCTCAAAGGATGCGTTGATGGAGAGCGCACGCTCAATAGCAATGTTGCCTGCGTCGTCCTGCGGAGTGTAATTCAACTCGCAGTAACCAGCGTGTCCGGTGCCTGCGTTGTTCCAGCCGTCGGTACTTTCGTGAGCAACGTGGTCCAGACGCTCGACCAGGGTAATGGTCATCGCCGGATCCAGCTGTTTGAGCAACATCCCTAGCGTAGCGCTCATGACACCACCACCGACCAGCAATACATCTACATTTCTTGCTGTCATTAACATGTCGCCTCTTTGGTAAAAATCAAGGAGCCTCTTGAGCTCTCCAGTAATCATACTGGCCAATGTCGGGGCGACTAGCAAACGGGCTTGTTCTCGATCAAGGCTTGTGGCTGCATCGAGAGCACGTCAAGCGTCGTGCTGTGTGCTCCGCAAGCCCCGGTATGCAAGCATCTGTTTAGTCAGTCGAGACAGCGGGCTGGCTAACGGTTTCTGCTTTGTGGAATGAGCTACCAGGGCTTAATGGTCTGACGGTAATCGGCCATTGGAGTAGTTCAGAGAAGTCTTATCATACCGGGTTAATTCATCCGGTAACAGAATGAAAGTGGGGGTAAAGTGACCAAATAAGGTGTCTTGGTCATTTTTTACGTGGTTGTTTGCAGCGCGCAGGGCGAGGGCAGGGCTTATTTATTTATGCGTAGTTGTTTACGCCGGGCGCGACGAGTCAGAATACACGCCTTGCCTTTATTGACGCTGCGCAAGGCCTGGTTGGCGTTTTGGTTGTAGGCTGCGTTTCCTGAGGTTGGGGCTACAGGTGTCCGACTTATTGCTTTAGAACTTTTTGCTAGCGAGGCTTAGATGCAGGAGATTGTGGTGGTAGGGGGCGGTGTGATCGGCTGTTTGAGTGCGCTGAATTTGCTGGAGGCGGGGTGTCGAGTAACGCTGCTGGAACGAGGAGAGTTGGGGAGAGAAGCCTCATGGGCTGGTGGTGGTATCGTCTCGCCCTTGTATCCCTGGCGTTATCAGGCGTCTGTCAGTGCGTTGGCGAATTGGTCACAGGGCTATTATCCAACCTTATCTGCGCAGCTTTTGGCGCAAACCGGAATCGACTCAGAAGTAGAGCCTTGTGGCCTGTTGTGGCTGGATCACGCTGAGCGTGACCAGGCACTTGCCTGGGCGCAGCAGCGGCAGCAGCCTCTGGCTGAGGTTGCGAGCGACTTTGTCTATGAGCGAGTGCCACAACTGGCCAGCGGTTATCAAAGTGCGCTGTGGCAGGCTGACCTGGCCAATGTGCGCAATCCCAGGCTGTTGCAGGCGCTGCGAGCCAGATTGCTGCAGTTTGCTGAGTTTAATCTGCAGGAACATAGTCCGGCGACCGGGTTGTTGCGTGACGGAGATCGGGTTGTTGGCGTTACCACTCAAGCCGCTGAATATCGCGCTGATGCTGTGGTGGTGGCAGCGGGTGCCTGGTCTGGCGACTGGCTGGCGGAGGCGGGCCTCAGTCTCCCGGTCGTTCCGGTCAAAGGTCAGATGCTGTTATATAAGCGTGAGCCTGGTTGGCTGAAGTCAGTGGTGTTGTATGAAGGGCGTTATGCGATTCCGCGTCGCGATGGGCATATTCTGATCGGTAGCACGCTGGAGCATGCCGGTTACGATAAAAGAACCAGCACGCAAGCGCTTGAATCACTGCGGCAATCGGCAGAGGGATTGTTGCCGGAATTGCGGGAGCTGTCCCCGGTTGCCCAATGGGCTGGCTTGCGTCCGGGCTCTCCCGAAGGTGTGCCCTACATTGGTCCGGTATCTGAGCTGCCGGGTTTGTGGCTGAATGCAGGCCATTATCGTAATGGACTGGTGCTGGCGCCAGCCTCCTGCCGGCTGCTCGCCGATCTGCTGTTGCAGCGTCAGCCGGAACTTGATCCTGCGCCCTATCTGCCAGCCGGCCGCGTGTGCCAGCCGCTTTAGCGGGACAGAAAATCAATGGACAAATAAGCGGGATCCGCGTTGATTCAAAAAAGCGCTGTGGTCCACGCTTTTCCAGCTTCCAGCTTCCAGCTATCAGTCGTCCAGCCCCAGTTTTTTCAGGCGATAGCGCAGGGAGCGGAAGGTGAGCCCCAATCTTTTGGCCGCGGCGGTTTTATTCCAGCGTGTTTCTTCCAGCGCCTGAGTAATGGCCTGACGCTCTATGTTATCGAGAAAGTCTTCCAGATGGTCGATCTGGCTTAGATCCTGGCTGTCGTCACCGCCGGGTGAAGGGCAGCCAGATAATTGTAAATCCGAGGTTTCAATGCGCTGGTTCTCGCACAGCGTAAAGGCGCGCTCCAGTGTGTTCTCAAGCTCTCGCACATTACCGGGAAAACGGTAATTACACAGCATCTCCATACAGCTGTCGGTGATCTGTGGCGTCGGTAGTCCATTGCGCTGCGCCAGCTTGCCGAGGATATGGCGAGTGAGTAGGGGTAAATCTTCACGTCGCTCGCGTAGCGGTGGCACCTTTAATTCAATAACGTTGATGCGGTAGAACAGATCCTGTCGAAAACGACCTTCCGCTACCTCAATGGCCAGATCCTTGTGCGTTGCACAGAGTAGGCGTACATCGACTGCTTCTTCCTGTTGCGTACCCAGGGGTCTAACGGCCTTTTCCTGAATCGCGCGCAGCAATTTGACCTGCATCGCCATGGGGAGGTCGGCGACTTCGTCGAGGAACAGAGTGCCGCGGTTTGCCGCCTGAAACAGGCCGGGTTTGTCCGCTACAGCGCCGGTGAAGCTGCCCTTACGATGGCCGAAAAACTCGCTTTCCATCAGCTCTGAGGGTATCGCGCCGCAGTTCACCGGAACAAAGGGCTGCTCAGTGCGAGGGCCGAGCGCATGTATCCGGCGCGCGACTAACTCTTTGCCGCTGCCGGACTCGCCACTGATATACAGCGGAGCCTGACTGCGCGCGAGTTTGCCGATCTGTTTGCGCAGGCGCTCCATGGGCGGTGATACCCCAAGCAAGGGGTCCTGCTCCTGCCGCTCAGGTTCGCTAGCGGACTGAGTTAATTTTAAGGCCGTGCTGACGAGTTCGCGCAGGCGGTTTAGATCAACCGGTTTGGTCAGGAAGTCGAAGGCGCCGGCCTTTAAAGCATTGATGGCGGTGTCCAGGCTGCCGTAAGCCGTAATCATGGCAACCGGTGTACAAGGGCTGTGTTGCTGGATATGCCGTACGACGCTCATGCCGTCTCCATCAGGCAGACGCATGTCGGTCAGGCAGAGTGCATAGTGATTTTTGCGCAGCAGAGAAAGAGCCTGGTTCAGGGTGCTGGCGCTTTCAGTACAGACGTTCATGCGTCCAAGCGTCAGATCCAGTAATTCAAGGATGTCGGGCTCGTCGTCAATGATCAGGACAGTGGGTTTACTCATGTCAGCCTTGGGTGCTCCTTGCCTTTAAACGTGTTACCTGGTCAATCATACCAGTCGTTTGGGGTGGGCGAAGGTAATACGCATGCAGCTGCCGGTAGGGGTGACTGTCTGATATTCCAGGCGAGCCTGATTGCTTTCGCACAGTTCACGTGAAATATAAAGACCAAGACCGGTGCCGCTGGCTTCAGTAGTGTAGAAGGGCTCAAAGATATGTCCAACGTGCTCTGCTGCTACGCCAGGGCCGTGGTCGATGACTTCTATCGTTGGTAACTGACTGCTGCTGTCTTCATACAGCTTCAGATAAATCGTCCTGTGGCTGCCGGCCGCGCCGCTATACCGAAAGGCGTTTTGGCACAGGTTATCGAGCACCTGGGTTATCTGATTCGGGTCCACTCGCGTCAGTATGCCTTCTTTCTCGATTTCGCATTCTATGGTGTCCGTGGCCGGGTTGGCGGCACGAAAGTCGTTGAGGAAGTTGGAGGTCCACAACGCCAAGTCAATTAGCTGTGGCTCGCTGGGGCGACGACGGGAGAGCTCCAGCACGGTCTCTATGACGCGATTCATGCGCTTTGAATGCTGCTGGATGATCTCGGTCAGGCGCAGATCTTGTTTGTCCATTTGATCTGATTCATTGAGTAGCTGCGCCGCATGGCTAATGGCACCCAAGGGATTGCGTATCTCGTGCGCAATGCTGGCCGTCAGTCTGCCCAGTGAGGCCAGTTTGAGCTGCTGCGCCTGTTGTGCAATCTGAGTGCTATCGTCCAAAAAAATCAGAATGGTATTGTCGCCGCTATCACCCAACGGTTTAAAGTTGGCCAGCACCTCGGTACTGCCACTGTGGCTCTGGAAGGAGGTCGAGCGCGTTGACGGGTTACGTCGCCATTGCTGCAGTCGCTTGTCCAGCTCTGGCACCAGCTTGTTGAGCGCTGCGCCAGTGAGAATAGGCCGTGCCAGCATTTGTGCACTGGCTTCATTACCCGCGACGATGCGGTTGTCGGAGCCGACCACGACGATGCCAGTACGCATGCGTTGAATAATCAGCTCGTTCAGCTCCTCCATGCTGGCCAGGGTCGCCGCCTGTTGCTGTGCCAGAGTTTCCGACAGATACAGTCGTCGGCTAAAGCGTTGTACAAAAAGCGCCACGGCGAAATAGATACAACCCAATACGCCGACCTGCAGATAACTCTGGCCGATGTAGGGGTGTGTCAGGCTAAGGAAGAAGGTCAGATAGATCAGACCGATGCTGGCCAGGGCGGGCAGTAACAGGCCGATACGGCCATGCAGCAGGATATTGCCAATCGCGACAGGGATGATCAACAGGTTGCCAAAACCGCTACCGACACCACCTGCGGCGAAAAATACCACGCCAAGCAAGCCGATATCGGCCAGTGTCAGGATGAAGACATGCAGGTCGCGTCGACCGCGATGCAGTAGCAGTGCTACCAGAACATTGATGAACAGGTAGACCCAGCTGGTCTTCGCGTAGAGCGGTGGATCGCTCAGATCGAGCAGGCCGTCACGTAAGACCGAACTGGTGAGGAGCGTCAGGCCGAAACCCAGAATCACCCGATAGAGATTATAAATGCGGAGCAGGCGAGGCCGTTGCGAGTCTATCTGCTCACTCTGGCTGGGCATCACGATGCTCCGCACAGCAGTACCAGTTATCGTTGGCACGCAAGGCGCGATCGCGCGGCAGATGTACCTGGCAGTGCGCGCATCGCACCATTACCGGTGCCTGGTCACGCGGCGAGGGTGATCCCTTGGCCCGGTTCTTTACAATCTGAGTGCGTCGCCACAGGTTGAGAGCCAACCAGATAAGCGCGCCGAGAATTATCAGTTTTATCAAGCCCATGACCACTGCTATACAAAGTGAAGGTGGATTAGTGTAGCCCATTGGCCGCAGCAGCCAAAGCGGCGGAGCCTGGCCTTTGGCAGACTCAGAGCACGCGACGATTGCGAGGCTGCGGTGCATGCCGGACAATAGGTGCCATTCTGATTCAGGAGAGTGAACATGGCAGCGACCTTGCGCCTCGTGATGGCCCAGCTGAATATGCGGGTCGGCGATATCCCCGGTAACCTTGATCGCATCATTAGTGCGTCTGTACATGCACGTGATGAACTGGGGGCACGGGTCATTTTGTTTCCCGAGCTGTCTTTGTGCGGTTATCCGCCTGAGGACTTGTTACTGCGCTCGAACATGCAGGCGCGTATTGAGAGTGCGTTGCAGCGATTGTGTGATGAAGTGCAGGGCATTCATGTCGTAGTGGGCTATCCCTGGCAGAGCGAAGGGCAGTGTTTCAACATGGCTGCCGTCATCGCCGATGGGAAAATAGTCGCTTCCTATGCCAAGCAGCAGTTGCCCAATTACCGCGTATTTGATGAAAAGCGCTACTTCACCGAGGGCGATGGCGCCTGTGTAGTGGACATAGAGGGTCTGCCGGTTGCGCTGAGTATTTGTGAGGATATTTGGCATCCGCAACCGATGGCGCTCGCGGCCCAGGCCGGTGGACGCCTGATGCTCAATCTGAATGCCTCGCCATTTCATATGGATAAGCAGCAGGAGCGTGAAGCCATGTTGGCTGAGCGTGCGCAGCAAGGCGGCATGCCGATCATTTACGTCAATCAGGTGGGTGGGCAGGATGAACTGGTGTTTGATGGCGGCTCGGTCGCCATTGGCAGCAGTGGGCATGTTGCCTGTCGGGTCGGGGCCTTTGATGAAGGCTTGTATCCGGTGGACGTGCTGTTTGACGATGAGTCGGTCAAGTTGCATCAGGGGGCGCTGGCCGCTATGCCGGAGCTCGAGGCAAGCGTTTATCAGGCGCTGGTCACCGGGGTGCGCGATTACGTCAATAAGAACGGCTTCAAGGGAGTGGTGCTTGGGCTATCGGGTGGTATCGATTCTGCGCTGACGTTGGCAGTGGCAGTCGATGCGCTGGGCGCTGAAAGGGTTGAGGCGGTGATGATGCCCTACCACTACACCTCCGGCATGAGCCTCGAAGACGCCGAGGCGCAGGCTAATACCCAGCGGGTTACCTACCGTGTGCTGCCCATCGCGCCTATGGTTGAGGCGTTTATGACTACGCTGGAGCCTGTTTTCGCCGGTCTGCCGCGCGACACTACGGAAGAAAACCTGCAGGCGCGCTGCCGTGGCACGTTATTGATGGCGCTATCGAACAAGACTGGCTCGCTGGTACTGACCACAGGTAACAAGAGTGAGATGGCCGTGGGTTATGCGACCTTGTATGGCGATATGGCCGGCGGCTTTGATGTGCTGAAGGATGTGCCCAAGACGCTGGTGTTCCGGCTGGCTGAGTATCGCAACAGCATCGACCCGGTTATCCCGCAGCGCGTGATTGATCGACCGCCATCTGCCGAATTGGCACCGGACCAGAAAGATGAGGATTCGTTGCCGGCTTACCCGGAGCTGGATGAGATATTGCGTCTGTACATCGAGCATGATCAGTCAGCGAGTGCGATTATCGCCGCTGGCTTTGCCGAGGATGTGGTCAAGCGTGTGCTCAGGCTGGTTGATCTCAATGAGTACAAGCGCCGCCAGGCTGCGGTGGGTGCACGGGTTACCCAGCGCGGCTTTGGGCGTGACCGTCGCTATCCTATTACCTCTGGTTGGGCACTGGATGATTGAGCAGCCACAAGCCATAAGCCATAAGCCATAAGCCATAAGCTTCAAGCTTCAAGCTTCAAGTAAGAGCAAGAGCAAGAGCAAAAGCAAAAGCAAAAGAAAAAGAAAAAGCAAAAGCAAAAGCGGCTTGACGGTGGTGATAGTGAGTTTACGCTTTTGTAGCTTGTAGCTTGTAGCTTGTAGCTTGTAGCTTGTAGCTTGCAGCAACAAAAAAGCCCGCGCTGATGCAAATCAGCGCGGGCTTTTTTACAGGGTCAGATTTTAGTCAATCAGACCGAAGGTGATGCGGTTCCAGAATGAACGGCGGCCTTCTTCGTCATGCACTCGAACCTCACGGGGCAGAGCTGCCACAGCGTCTTGGTACTCGCGATCCATCTGGCGTTGCATCTGCGTTTTCGCGGTGCGTGGCGGTGGTGCAGTCAACACATCCATGGCGCTGACGGACATGGATTCCATCCAGTTCATCTCAGGCTGGCTGGGCTCGACGTGATGCTTGAACTTGCCTTTAACCAGTGCTGGATGCTCGGGGTAATTCAGTTTCAGGGTCTCCAGCGCGCTGTCAGCCAGATCGTGCATCGCCAGGCGGTCATAACCGGCAACCATGAGCGCCAGGCCGTTGCCTACCGCTGGGGTCTGCTGGTAGTTCTCCACAATGTAGCGGCCGCGGTTGGCAGCAGCCAGGTAAGCGCCGCGCTTGAGGTAGTAGTGACCCACGTGGGCGTCGTAGTCGGCCAGCAGGTTGCGCAGGTATACCATGCGCAGACGAGCGTCAGGGGCGTATTGGCTATTAGGGTAACGGTTGATCAACTGCGCGAAGTCGTTGAACGAGTCACGGGCTGCACCCGGATCACGGCGGGTCATGTCCAGCGGCAAAAAGCGCTCGAAGATGCCCCGGTCGCGGGTAAAGGAGGCCAGGCCGCGAATGTAGTAGGCGTAGTCGACATTGGGATGCTGCGGGTGCAGGCGAATAAAGCGATCTGCGGACGCTGTGGCTGCCTCCGGCTCCATATTTTCGTAGTAGGCGTAGATCAGCTCAAGTTGCGCTTGATCGGCATAGCGGCCGAACGGGTAACGCGATTCCAGCGCCCGCAGGGTCTCAATCGCAGGGCCAAAATTTTCTGCGTCCAGATCGGTTTGCGCTTTGCGGTAAAGCTCTGATTCGCTGAGCGACTCGTCGATTACGGTCTTATTGGTAGAACAGGCGGCAACAAAAGCGAGCAGGCCGACCAGCAGGAGATGTTTCAGCGACATATCATGACATCCGAATGGACGGCGCCACGCTGTTTCGACAGCAGCCGTCCTGTTATAGTTAAGGCTTGTGCAGCAGTCCCGGCAAACCGGGAAAAGCCGTATTTAACCACAGCGCAGAGACGAAACCAAAAGGGATTGCATCTGCCGCTTCATAGTCCGCTTTATCCAACGAGTCCTGTATGACCGATCGTATTCTTTTGTCTGCACAAGTTAGTCACGAGTCAGGTAGTCAACGCCTTGACCAAGCGGCGGCCCAATTGTTTCCTGAACACTCGCGGTCGCGCCTGCAGGCTTGGATAAAAGATGGCAGTCTGCTGGTTGATGGCGAGCAAAAACGAACGCGCGATATGGTTTACGGCGGTGAGCAGCTGACGCTCAATGCTGAGCGTGAAGTGCAGGGAGACTGGCAGCCTGAAGCAATTGCTCTGGACATTATCTATGAAGACGATGCTCTGCTGGTAATCAACAAACCAGCCGGTCTGGTGGTGCATCCGGCCGCCGGGCACCGCGATGGCACGCTGTTGAATGCGCTCCTGCATCACTCGCCTGAGCTGGCAAAGGTGCCGCGCGCAGGTATTGTGCATCGCCTGGATAAAGACACCACAGGCCTGATGGTGGTCGCCAAGACAATTGAAGCGCAAACCGATCTGGTGGCGCAGCTGCAGGCGCGGACCGTAAGCCGTGAGTACGAATGTGTGGTGGTCGGCGTTATGACCGCGGGCGGCAAGGTTGACCAACCTATTGCGCGGCACGGTACGCAGCGGCAGAAAATGGCAGTAGTTGCTGGCGGCAAGCAGGCGATCAGCCATTATCGCGTGATCAATCGCTTTCGCGCGCACACTCATGTGAAGGTCAAGCTGGAAACCGGCCGCACTCACCAGATTCGCGTCCACATGAGTCATATTTACTTTCCGCTGGTAGGCGACACCACCTACGGTGGCCGGTTGCGTATTCCGCCAGGCGCCAGTCCTGAGTTGATCAGCGAGTTGCGCGAGTTCCCTCGTCAGGCACTGCACGCACGCCGGCTTGAGCTGGAGCACCCGCTGGATGGTCGTCTGATGCAGTGGCAAGTCCCTATACCTGCTGATATGCAGCATCTGCTGGCGCTGCTTAAAGAGGACGGTGAGATAGCCGAATGAGTCCGTTGTGGATCAGCGCCGAATGGCCAGCGCCTGCGAATGTACGAACCTGCATCACTACGCGCCGTGGTGGTTGCAGCCAGGGACCCTGGAAGGGCTTTAATCTGGGTAGCCATGTGGGTGACGAAGTCAGCCACGTGGCGGCCAATCGTGCCGAACTGCAGCGCGTACTGGGCTGTGCTCCCGCCTGGTTGAACCAGACCCACAGTACGCATTTGGTTAAGGCGGACGCCACTCAGGTTCTCGACGCCGACGCCAGCTGGACCAATGAGCGTAACATCGCCTGTACGGTGATGACGGCAGACTGTTTGCCGGTGCTTTTCTGCAATAAGGATGGCACTCGTGTTGCTGCCGCTCACGCGGGCTGGAGAGGTTTGCTCGATGGCATATTGGAGCAGACGATAAAAGGTATGGGTAGCCCCGGTTACTCGCTAATGGCATGGCTGGGGCCGGCTATTGGTTCGCAAGAGTTTGAAGTCGGACCTGAGGTGCGCGCGGCGTTTATTTCCGCAGATGCGCAATCCGCTGCTGCTTTTCTGCCCTCCGCGCGTGCGGGGCATTATCTCGCCGATATCTATTTACTTGCACGTCAGCGTCTTGCCAATGCCGGGGTCACTGCAGTCTATGGCGGGGATTTATGCACTGTCAGCGAGCCTGCGCGCTATTTTTCCTATCGTCGTGATGGGCAAACCGGACGCTTCGCCTCCTTGATCTGGTTACGCGACTGATCATTTTCTACTGTCCAATCAATTGGCAGCTCATTAGCGCAGACCGGGCGTTGATCGGCTAGGCTTGGGCGGTGGCGATATTTTTTGCTGAAGCGTCAATGAAAAAGGCTAAGTGACAAAAAATTGACCCTTATCAGCTTCCTTGGCCTTGAAAGCGCCATAATAGTCCTCATTAAATAGTCATGAATATCGACTCTGCCTACCGCCACCCTTGGCGGTTCAGGCCACTTAACACAGGACGAATACCATGCGTATTGACCGTATGACCAGTAAATTACAGGTCGCTTTGTCCGACGCGCAATCGCTTGCGGTTGGGCGCGACCACACTCAGATCGACACTCTCCACCTGTTGGTAGCGCTGCTGGAGCAGCAGCAGGGCTCAATCAAGCCGCTGTTGATGCAGGTGGGCTTTGACATCAATGCGCTGCGTAGTGAATTGGGCGGTGCGCTCGATAAGCTGGCGACCGTGAGTAACCCTACGGGTGATGTCAGTATGTCTACGGATCTGGCCCGGTTGCTAAACCAGGCCGACCGTCTGGCGCAGCAGCGTGGCGATCAATTTATTTCCAGCGAGCTGGTGTTGCTTGCCGCGATGGATGAAAACACCACCGTTGGCAAGATACTGCTTGGCCAGGGCGTGTCCAAAAAAGCGCTGGAGAACGCTATCAGCAACCTGCGTGGTGGCGAAGCAGTGAACGATCCCAACGCCGAGGAATCGCGCCAGGCACTCGACAAGTACACCGTTGACCTGACCAAAAAAGCGGAAGACGGCAAGCTGGATCCGGTGATTGGTCGTGACGATGAAATCCGTCGCACCATTCAGGTGTTGCAGCGTCGGACCAAGAACAACCCGGTATTGATCGGTGAGCCAGGCGTGGGTAAAACCGCCATTGTTGAGGGTTTGGCCCAGCGCATTATTAATGGCGAGGTGCCCGATGGCCTGAAAGACAAGCGCTTGTTGTCGCTGGATATGGGCTCACTCATAGCGGGTGCCAAGTTCCGTGGCGAATTTGAGGAGCGTTTGAAAGCGGTACTCAATGAGCTATCGAAACATGAAGGTCGCGTCATTCTGTTTATTGACGAGCTGCATACCATGGTCGGCGCCGGTAAGGCTGAAGGCTCGATGGACGCCGGTAACATGCTGAAACCAGCACTGGCACGTGGCGAGCTGCATTGCGTGGGCGCTACCACGCTGGATGAGTATCGTCAGTATATCGAGAAGGACGCCGCGCTCGAGCGTCGGTTCCAGAAGGTGTTGGTGGACGAGCCTTCCGAGGAAGATACCATCGCAATTTTGCGGGGTCTGAAGGAGCGCTATGAAGTGCACCACAAGATCACCATTACTGACGGTGCGATCATCGCTGCGGCCAAGCTGTCGCATCGTTATATCACCGATCGCCAGCTGCCGGATAAGGCCATCGACCTGATTGATGAGGCCGCCAGTCGTATCCGCATGGAAATTGATTCCAAGCCGGAGGCGCTGGATCGTCTTGAGCGGCGTTTGATTCAGCTCAAGGTGGAACGCGAAGCCTTGAAGAAAGAGGATGACGATGCCGCGCTCAAACGGCTGGAAAAGTTGAAGGAAGAAATAGCCAAGCTGGAGCTTGAATACGCTGATCTGGAGGAGATCTGGAAGTCAGAGAAAGCCGAAGTGCAAGGCTCTGCACAGATTCAGGAGCGTATTGAGCAGGCCAAGGCCGAGCTGGAACAGGCGCGCCGCAAGGGCGATCTGAACCGGATGGCTGAGCTGCAGTACGGTGTGATTCCGGATCTGGAGCGCAGCCAGCAGATGGCTGAGCAGCATACTAAACCGGCTAACCAGTTGCTGCGCAACAAGGTTACCGATGAAGAGATCGCTGAAGTGGTCTCCAAGTGGACCGGCATTCCGGTGTCCAAGATGCTGGAAGGTGAGCGCGATAAATTGCTGCGCATGGAAGACGCTCTGCATAAGCGCGTCATCGGACAAAACGAGGCCGTGGTTGCCGTATCGAACGCGGTACGTCGCTCGCGTGCGGGGCTGTCTGACCCGAACCGCCCCAGCGGTTCCTTTATGTTCCTTGGGCCAACCGGGGTGGGTAAAACAGAGTTGTGCAAGGCGTTAGCCGAGTTCCTCTTTGATACCGAAGAGGCCATGGTGCGGATCGATATGTCCGAGTTCATGGAGAAGCACTCGGTTGCCCGGTTGATCGGTGCGCCCCCGGGCTATGTGGGTTACGAGGAGGGTGGCTATTTGACCGAGGCGGTGCGCCGCAAGCCCTATTCGGTGATCCTGCTGGATGAGGTCGAGAAGGCGCATCCGGACGTGTTCAACGTGCTGCTGCAGGTGCTGGAAGATGGCCGCCTCACCGATAGTCAGGGCCGTACGGTTGACTTCCGCAACACCGTGATCGTGATGACCTCCAACCTGGGTTCAACCCAGATCCAGGAGCTGGTGGGTGATCCTGAGGCACAGCACGCGGCGGTTATGGATGCGCTGGGCCAGCACTTCCGGCCGGAGTTCATCAACCGCGTCGACGAAGTGGTGGTATTTGAGCCGCTGGGTCGCGAACAGATCGCCGGGATTGCGGAAATTCAGATGGGTCGCTTGCGCGAGCGTCTGGCTGAACGCGAACTTGATCTGCAGCTGAGCGCTGAGGCACTGGAGAAACTGGTAGCAGTGGGTTACGACCCGGTTTACGGGGCGCGGCCACTCAAGCGGGCTATCCAGCGCTGGATCGAGAACCCCTTGGCGCAGCGGATTCTGGCTGGGGACTTTGTCTCGGGTGCGACTATCCAGGCCAAGGTCGAAGGCGATGAGTTTGTGTTTACTGTCTGATTGATGGTGTAGCGTTAAGAAGCCCCGCACGGGAAACCGTGCGGGGTTTTTTGTTTGTGTGGTCTTACTCAAGCCTGCTTTTCGCCCTAGGCCATCCCGGCCACGCGGCCCCTCGGGTTCGCTGCGTTGCTCGGCCTGGCGGGGACCGGGGCCGTACCGAGCTCGCCGTCTGGTGGCAGAATCAGCGACTTCTGAAATAGTGAAAAAAAAGCCCCGGGAAATCCCGAGGCTTTTTTACAGTGCTATCGAACGCTTACAGCAACATGGAGCGGATATCGCCGAGCAGTTCACCGAGCCGCTTGGTGAATTGCGCCGCCGCTGCGCCGTTAATCGCACGGTGGTCGTAGGACAGTGATAGCGGCAGCATCAACTGCGGCTGGAACACTTTACCATCCCATACCGGCTGCATGGTTGCCTTGGAAACCCCCAGAATTGCAACTTCAGGGCTATTCACAATAGGTGTGAAGTAAGTGCCGCCGATGTGTCCCAAACTGGAAATGGTAAAGCAGGCACCCTGCATGGCGTCGGCACCAAGTTTCTTGTTGCGCGCCTTCTCTGCCAGCTCAGCCGCTTCGCCTGCCAGTTGCAGCAGACTCTTCTTGTCGACATCGCGAATGACTGGAACCAACAAGCCGTCCGGCGTATCAACGGCAAAGCCGATATGCACGTACTTCTTCTGGATCAACTGCTTGCCATTGGGCGCCAGCGCCACGTTGAAGCCCGGTTGTTCGTTCAGAACATGTGCGCAGGCCTTGAGCAGGAAGGGCAGGATGGTCAGCTTGACGCCAGCCTTTTCTGCCACGGCTTTCTGGTCTTTGCGGAAGACTTCCAGCGCGCTGATGTCTGCCAGGTCAAATTGGGTGACATGCGGTACGTTTAGCCAGCTGCGATGAATGTTGGTCGCACCAGCCTGCTGCAGGCGAGTCATGTCCTTGGTTTCAATCTCGCCAAAGCGCGAGAAATCGACTTCAGGCACGGCCGGAATACCCGAGCCACCAGCAGCCGTGGGCGCGCCTTTCTGCTGTTTCATTACCGCTTTTACGTGCTGCTGCACATCTTCTTTGAGGATGCGATCACGCGGGCCTGACGGTTTGACGTCGGCCAGCTCGATACCGAACTCGCGGGCCAGTAGTCGCACTGCAGGGCCGGCATGGACCTTGGCGCCTTCGCGGCTAGGGCCACCGACCGGAGGCGGTGTATCGGCGTCCTGCGTCTTGCTCTGCGCTGGCTTGGGTTTATCTTCGCTAGTCGGCTCGGGGCTGCTGCTGGCTGCTTCTGCAGCGGCTTCCGGTTCTGCGTCGTCTGCGTCGTCTGCTTCGCCCTGAACCTGCATATGCATGATCAGATCGCCGGTTTTGACGTCCTGCTCCAGCTTCACCTCGATGGACTCGATCACCCCGGCGAAGGGCGCTGGCAGTTCCATGCTGGCCTTGTCTGACTCCAGCACCAGCAGCGATTGGTCGGCTTCGACCTTGTCGCCCTTGCTGACCAGAATCTCGATAACCTTGGCACCTGCGTCTGAGCCCAGGTCCGGTACCTTGACCGGCTCGCTCTTGCTGGCGGCCTGCTTCTGCTCGCCTTTGGGCTTCGCCGGTTTTTTCTCTTCCTGTTTGGGCTCCGACTCTTTCGCCGGTTCCTTGGCTGCGGATTTTTCCGGCTCGGCTTTGCTGTCGTCGCTGGCTACGTCCAGCTCGATCAGTGAGTCACCTTCTTTCAGGTTGTCGCCCAGTTTGGTTTTGATGGATTTCACCACGCCGCCTTTGGGGCAGGGTACTTCCATGCTGGCCTTGTCGGACTCCAGTACAACCAGGGACTGCTCCGCCTCGACGGTATCGCCTTCCTTGACCAGAATCTCGATGACTTCACCCTCACCGCCGCCGATGTCGGGTACTTTAATAACTTCACTCATACCGTCGCTCCTCAGCAGTCCAGTGGGTTGATCTTGTCAGGGTCGATACCGAAGGTCTTGAGTGCATCAGTCAGCACCTTGGGCTTCAGTTTGCCTTCTTCCACCAGCGCGCTAAGCGCGGTGTAGGCAACCCAGTGACGATCTACCTCGAAGAACTGGCGCAGTTTGCGGCGGCTATCGCTGCGACCGAAACCGTCAGTGCCCAGCACCTTGTAGGTGCCTGGAACCCATTCGCGAATCTGATCAGCGAACAGCTTCATGTAGTCGGTTGAGGCGATGACCGGACCGCTGCGCTTCTCAAGACACTGCTCAACAAAGGTGAGCTGCTTCTTGCGCGTGGGGTGCAGGCGGTTTTGACGCTCAGTCGCGAGACCGTCGCGGCGCAGTTCGTTAAAGCTGGTAACGCTCCAGATGTCGGCGGTAACGCCAAAGTCATCCTTGAGGATCGCTGCTGCCTCACGCACTTCGCGCAGAATGGTGCCGCTGCCCATCAACTGCACATGCAGGTCGCCCGGCTTGCCGGTCGAATCGAGCAGATACATGCCGCGCATGATGCCGTCCTGCACGTCCTTGCCCTTGGGCATGGCCGGCTGTTCGTAGGCTTCATTCATCACGGTCAGGTAGTAGTAGACGTTCTCCTGCTCTTCCATCATGCGGCGAGCGCCCTCGCGGATGATGACTGCCAGCTCGTAGCCATAGGTTGGGTCGTAGCTGCGGCAGTTGGGAATGGTGCTGGCCAGAATATGGCTGTGGCCATCCTCGTGCTGCAGACCTTCTCCGTTCAGCGTGGTGCGCCCAGCGGTACCGCCGATCAGGAAGCCCTTGGCGCGGCTGTCGCCAGCGGCCCAGGCCAGATCGCCAATGCGCTGGAAGCCAAACATCGAGTAGAAGATGTAGAAGGGCAGCATGGGCTGGTTGTGCGTGCTGTAGGCAGTGCCCGCGGCAATCCAGCTGGACATCGCGCCTGCTTCGTTGATGCCTTCTTCCAGAATCTGGCCCTTCTTGTCCTCGCGGTAGAACATCACCTGATTCTTGTCGACTGGCTCGTACAGTTGGCCAACCGAGGAGTAAATACCGAGCTGGCGGAACATGCCTTCCATACCAAAAGTACGGGCTTCGTCCGGCACAATGGGGACAATGCGCGGGCCGAGTTCCTTGTCCTTGACCAGCTGAGAAATAATGCGCACAAAGGCCATGGTGGTGGAAATCTCGCGATCTCCACTGCCGTCCAGAATGGCTTTGAGCGTATCCAGCGGCGGTACCGGTACCTTGTTGCTCTCGGTGCGGCGTTGGGGCATGTAGCCGCCCAAGGCTTCGCGGCGTGAGTGCAGGTATTTGTACTCGGCGCTGCCTTCTTCGGGTTTGTAGAAGGGCAGTTTTTCCAGTTCGTCGTCATTAACCGGAATATCGAAGCGGTCGCGGAATTTCTTCAGGCTGTCGATATCGACTTTCTTGGTGTTGTGCGCGGTGTTCTGACCTTGGCCAGCACCGGTGCCGTAACCCTTGATGGTCTTGGCCAGGATGACGCTGGGCTGACCTTCGTGGTTGACCGCATTGTGATAAGCCGCGTACACCTTGTAGGGGTCGTGGCCGCCCCGGTTGAGCTTCCAGATTTCTTCGTCGGACAGATCCTTGACCATGTCCTGCAGCTCGGGACGGGTGCCAAAGAAGTGCTCACGCACATAAGCGCCATCGTTGGCCTTGTAGTTCTGGTAGTCGCCGTCTACGGCGTCTTCCATGCGTTGTTGCAGCAGGCCGTTGTCGTCCTTGGCAAACAGGGGATCCCACATGCGGCCCCAGATGACCTTGATCACGTTCCAGTCGGCGCCACGGAAGCTGCCTTCCAGTTCCTGGATGATCTTGCCGTTACCGCGCACCGGGCCGTCGAGGCGCTGCAGGTTGCAGTTGATAACGAAGATCAGGTTGTCGAGCTTCTCGCGGCCGGCCAGAGCGATAGCGCCGAGCGATTCAGGCTCGTCGGTTTCGCCGTCGCCAACGAAGCACCAGACTTTCTGCTTGCCGGGCTCAATAAAGCCGCGGTGCTCCAGATACTTCATGAAGCGCGCCTGGTAGATCGCCTGGATCGGGCCAAGACCCATGGATACGGTCGGGAATTGCCAGAAATCGGGCATCAGCCAGGGGTGTGGGTATGACGAGAGTCCCTCACCATCGACTTCCTGGCGGAAGTTGTTCATCTGCTCTTCGCTGATACGACCTTCCATGAAGGCGCGTGCGTAGATACCGGGGGAAGCGTGCCCCTGGAAGAACACCAAGTCGCCACCGTGTTCTTCAGTCGGCGCCTTGAAAAAATAGTTGAAACCAATGTCATACAGGGTAGCGCTGGAAGCGAAGGTGGAAATGTGACCACCCAGGTCCGGGTCCTGTTGATTAGTACGCATAACCATTGCCAGGGCATTCCAGCGAACCATTGAGCGAATTCGACGCTCCATAAACAGATCGCCGGGCATACGGGTTTCGTGGGTAACCGGAATGGTGTTGCGATAGGGCGTGGTAATTGCGTAGGGCAGTGGGGTGCCGGTACGGCTAGCCAACTCGCCAAGGCGCGTCATCAGATAGTGAGCGCGATCTTCACCTTCATTGTCGAGTACGGATTCCAGGGCATCGAGCCATTCCTGGGTTTCGAGCGGATCGATATCGTCTTGCTTCATTATTGGTCTCCAGACCTTGTGGGCCTTGCAAGTGCCGGAATGCGCCATGCTGCTGTGAACGGATTAGTTCGCAGTCATGCCGTGCGCGGGTTTCCAAAACACCTGTGGGTGTTGTGACACGGGTTGACGGAATTTGTTCTTGTAGTTTTACTACAAAAAGACTGCTTATTCCAGCACGAATTAGCCTTTCATGTAGCTTTGCTACATTGTGACTCTCCGGTCGGCTTTGCCTGTGCTTTCCTGCCGACCGCCATCATGGCAAGCTGCCGTTTCGGTTTTTGTACAGGATAGACCATGGCCCATTCTCTGCCGCTTCTACCGGACGTATTGCGTCCCACTCTTGATCATCATTTGGCGCAATGGCGTGCCGCGGCAGATGCCGCTGGCTTGGCGTCGGAGCTGCCGTCACTCAGTGACGAGTTTCAACAGCAGTTACCCCAGGTATTGGCGGGCAGTGATTATGTCGCTGAGCAGTTACGACGTGATCCGGCGTTGGCATGGCGTTTACTCGAAGATGGTCTTTTATTGAGGTCACTGCATGGCGGTGAGATGCGCTCGATGCTCCAGCACGAGTTGCAGGATGTGGCCGATGAAGATGTGCTCGCGCAGCGTCTGCGCCGCTTTCGCCAGCTGCATCAGGTGCGCATCATCTGGCGTGATCTGACGCGTGTGGCGGTGCTGGCCGAGACCACTCGAGACCTGTCTGATATGGCGGACGTCTGTATCGACGAAGCCTATCGCTGGCTTTATGCGCAGACCTGCGTTGCGCTCGGTGAGCCGTGTAGTTCAAACGGGGAGCCACAGCACATGGTGGTATTGGGGATGGGCAAATTGGGTGCGTTTGAGCTCAACCTGTCCTCCGATATCGATTTGATTTTTGCTTACCCGGAACCCGGCGAGACGCAGGGCGGGCGGCGCAGCCTATCCAATCAAGAGTTTTTTATCCGGCTCGGTCAGAAGTTGATCAAGGCACTGGACGCGCCCACTGTCGATGGCTTTGTGTTTCGGGTCGATATGCGGCTGCGCCCCTATGGTGACAGCGGCGCGCTGGTATTCAGTTTTGATGCCCTGGAGCAGTACTATCAGAGTCAGGGGCGAGACTGGGAGCGCTACGCCATGATCAAGGCGCGTGTGGTCGCAGGTGATCAGGCTGCCGGCGCTGACCTGTTGGCGATGCTCAAGCCCTTCGTTTATCGCCGCTATCTGGATTTTGCCGCCATCGACGCGCTGCGCAGTCTTAAGCAGATGATTCAGCGTGAGGTGCAGCGCAAAGGCCTGCAGGATAACGTCAAACTGGGCTCTGGCGGTATTCGCGAGGTTGAGTTTATTGGCCAGGCGTTTCAGTTGATCCACGGCGGACGAGATCGTGCATTGCAACAGCGCCCGATTTTGGCCGTACTGCAAACCTTGGCAGCGAATAATTACCTGCCCGCCAGCGCGGTAGAGGAGTTGAGTGCGGCCTATTGCTTCCTGCGCGACACCGAGCACGCGTTGCAGGCCGTAGATGATCGTCAGACGCAGATGTTGCCAACTGATGCGCTGGGGCAGGCGCGGATCGCCTTCATGCTTGGCTTTGCTGATTGGGCGTCATTTCGTGAGCGGCTGGACCAGGAGCGCAATACGGTCGCTCGGCATTTTGCGGGGGTGATTGCCGATCCTGATGAGGATGAGGCTGAACCGCTTGCCCCCCACGCAGACTGGCTGCCACTCTGGGAGGGTACGCTGGATGAAGAGCAGGCTCTGGAGCAGTTAACTGAAGCAGGTTTTGATGATGCGGTTGCAGCGTTGCGCAAGCTGAACTCACTGTTGGCGTCCGGTCGCGTCAAGTCCATGCAGCGTCTTGGTCGTGAGCGCCTTGATGTGTTTATGCCGCGCTTGTTGGGCATGGCGGCAGAGCAGGAGAATCCAGACTTGGCGCTGGAGCGCGTGTTACCACTGATTGAGGCCGTGGCGCGGCGCTCGGCGTACCTGGTGTTGCTGACCGAGAATCCGAGTGCACTGCGTGAGCTACTGGTGCTGTGCTCAGCCAGCCCATGGATTGCCGAACAGATCACGCGCTATCCCGTGGTGTTGGATGAGCTGCTCAATGCCGGACGGCTCTATCGGCCGCCGGAACCGGATGAGCTGGCCGACGAGTTGCGTCAACAGCTGCTGCGTATTCCCGAAGATGATCTTGAGCAGCAAATGGAGACCCTGCGTTACTTCAAGCGTGCGCATATTTTGCGTGTAGCTGCCTCTGAGATCGCCGGCACATTACCCTTGATGAAAGTCAGCGATTACCTGACCTGGATTGCCGAGGCCATTCTGCAGCAAGTGCTTAAGCTGGCCTGGCGCGAAATGGTCTCTCGGCATGGTCAGCCTGCTCGCGCAGACGGGTCGCGCTGCGATATGGACTTTATCGTGGTCGGCTACGGCAAGGTGGGAGGCATAGAGCTGGGCCATGGTTCTGACCTTGACCTGGTGTTTGTCCACGATGGTGATCCACAATCGGAGACCGATGGCGCCAAGCCTATTGAAGGTAGCAAGTTCTTTACTCGCCTTGGCCAGCGCATTATCCACATGCTCAACACGCAGACGGTGTCGGGAGCGCTGTACGAAGTGGATATGCGTCTGCGGCCGTCAGGCGATTCTGGGCTGTTGGTGAGTTCGCTGACGTCCTTTGCCCGTTATCAGCGTGAAGAAGCCTGGACTTGGGAGCATCAGGCGCTGGTGCGCGCGCGCCCTCTGGTTGGCTGTCCTCGCCTTAGTGAGCGCTTTGCAGCTTTGCGCGCCGAGGTGCTAGGTCGCACGCGCGACGAATTGTCGCTTGCCCGTGGAGTGGCCTCAATGCGGCAAAAAATGCGCGATAACCTGGGTACGTCGGCGACTGCGGCCGGTACAAACGATGATGCTTTTACCGCTGCGCGCCTGTTTGATCTTAAGCAGGATGCTGGTGGTATCGTTGATATCGAATTTATGGTGCAATATGCGGTTCTGGCCTGGTCGTGCCGGTACCCCGAATTACTACGCTATACCGATAACATCAGGATTCTTGATGAGCTGCACAACGCTGGCCTGATCGCTGGCGAAGATGTACATCGTTTGCAGGAGGCTTACAAAGCCTACCGCGCGGCGGCTCATCGCCTGGCTCTGCAAAAGCAGCCGGGCAAAGTAAGCGGCGACCAGTTTCATGATTTCCGTCATGGAGTCATCAAGCTATGGCAGCAAATGCTGCCGCCCCCGGAGCCTGGCCCTTCTGTATGAGGACAGGCCTGCTGGAGCGCGCTCAGGCAGAACCAAGAACGTAAGACTGACAGAATAGAGAATATGGAGCTGGCTGCTATGTCGATGGCCGATCGTGATGGTGTTATCTGGTTTGATGGTGAAATGGTTCCATGGCGCGAGGCTAATGTGCATGTGCTGACGCATTCGCTGCACTACGGCATGGGCGTGTTTGAGGGCGTACGTGCCTACAACACGCCTGACGGTACGGCAATCTTCCGGTTGAACGCGCATACCGATCGCTTGTTTGATTCTGCGCATATCATGGGCATGAAGATTCCCTTTACCAAAGAACAGCTGAACGAAGCGCAACGCGCGGTGGTTCGCGAAAATAATCTGGAAACCGCTTACATCCGCCCGTTGGTGTTCTATGGCTCCGAAGGCATGGGTATTCGCGCTGACAACCTGCGAGTGCATGTGGTTATCGCTGCGTGGCATTGGGGCGCCTATATGGGCGAAGAAGCACTGGAACGCGGGATCAAGATCCGTACCAGTTCCTTTACCCGCCACCACGTCAACATCACCATGACCCGTGCCAAGGCCAGTGGCGCCTACATGAACTCCATGCTGGCGCTGCAGGAAGCGGTTTCTGCCGGTGCTGACGAGGCGCTGTTGCTGGACCCAGAAGGTTATGTGGCTGAGGGCTCGGGCGAGAACGTATTTATCGTCAAAAACGGCACTATTTACACGCCTGAAGTGACTGCCTGCCTTAACGGTATCACCCGTGCGACCGTGCTCGCGCTGGCCTCTCAGTTTGGCATCCCTATTGTTGAAAAACGCATCACCCGCGATGAAGTCTATATCGCCGACGAAGCTTTCTTCACGGGTACTGCTGCTGAAGTCACGCCGATACGCGAGCTGGACAATCGCCAGATTGGCGAAGGTCGTCGCGGTCCAGTGACCGAGAAGCTGCAGAAGGCTTACTTCGATCTGGTAACCGGCCAGACAGCTGAACATGCCGAATGGCGGACTCTGGTCAAATAAGCGGCAAGTGACAAGCTGCAAGCGGCAAGCAGTCAGGAATTGCTTTTCGACTTGCAGCTTGAAGCTTGCGGCTTGAAACTGCCCTTATGAATATTCTGATTGTAGGACCGAGCTGGGTAGGCGACATGGTTATGGCGCAAACCCTGTTCGTCTGCCTTAAGCAAGAGCACGGCGACGATTGCCAGATCGACGTACTGGCGCCGGACTGGAGTCGTCCGATTCTCGAGCGTATGCCCCAGGTGCGCCAGGCGCTCAGCTTTCCGTTGGGTCATGGTGCTCTTGAGCTGGCTACCCGTCGCCGCATTGGCCGCAGGTTGGCGGGACAATACGACCAGGCCATTCTCCTGCCCAATTCGTTAAAGTCAGCATTGGTACCGTTTTTTGCCGGTATACCGGTGCGTACCGGTTGGCGCGGCGAGATGCGCTACGGCTTGCTCAATGATGTGCGGGTGCTCGATAAAGAGCGTTACCCGTTGATGATTGAGCGCTTTATGGCCTTGGCTTACCCGGCGGGTGCCGAGTTGTCGCAACCTTATCCAAAGCCAGACCTGAAGATCGAAGATGACTCGCGCGCGGCGGCCTTGTCTCGGTTCTCACTGGAACAGGATCGGCCGATATTGGCGTTGTGCCCTGGTGCCGAGTTTGGCGAAGCCAAGCGCTGGCCGAGCGAGCACTACGCTAAAGTCGCCGAGCAGAAAATCCGTGAAGGTTGGCAGGTGTGGTTGTTTGGTTCCAAGAATGATCATCCGGTGGGTGAGCAGATCCGCGCGAGATTGATTCCTGGGCTGCGCGAAGAAGCCGTCAATTTGGCCGGTGAGACGAGCTTGGCCGAAGCCATTGACTTGCTGTCCTGCGCCTCTGCGGTCGTTAGTAACGACTCTGGTTTGATGCACGTAGCCGCCGCACTGAATCGTCCGCTGGTTGCCATTTATGGCTCAACATCACCCGGCTTTACGCCACCCTTGGCCGAGCAGGTTGCGACCGTACGCCTGGGATTGGAGTGCAGTCCTTGCTTTGATCGTACCTGCCGCTTTGGTCATTACAATTGTCTGCGCGATCTGCCACCGGCTCAGGTGGTTGATGCGCTGGATAAACTGGTTGGCCATACTCTGTCTGACCCGCAGGACCAATAGCCGATGCGCGTATTGGTGATCAAAACCACGTCACTGGGTGACGTGATTCATACCCTTCCCGCGATTACGGACGCAGCGCGCGCCGTGCCCGGTATCCGTTTTGACTGGGTGGTGGAAGAAGGCTTTGCCGAGATACCCGCTTGGCATCCAGCGGTTGACCGGGTTATTCCGGTTGCTGTCAGACGTTGGCGCAAGAACCTGTGGCAAGCGCTCTCCAGTGGCGAGTGGCGCGATTTCAAGCGAAAAATAAGCGACGTTGAATACGACCTGGTAATAGACGCACAGGGCTTGCTGAAGAGCGCCTTGCTCAGTCGTTATGCGCGCGGCATGGTCGTAGGTCTGGATAAGGAGTCTGCTCGCGAGCCCTTGGCTAGCCGCTTCTATGGGCAGAAAGTTGAGGTGCCATGGGGGCAGCATGCGGTAGAGCGTACCCGCCAGTTATTCGCTCAGGCACTAGGTTATTCGGTCCCTGAGGGACTGGGAGAATATGGCCTCGCACCGCCATCGGCGGCAGAACACGCAACCGATAGCGCGCCCTATGTGGTGTTCCTGCATGGGACCACTTGGGTAACCAAGCATTGGCCGGAGCGTTACTGGCAAGAGTTGGCCCGGCAAGTCACCGATCTTGGGCTACAGGTCAAACTGCCCTGGGGCAGCTTGCCTGAACAAACCCGTGCGCAGCATATTGCTCAGGGGTTGGAGGCGGTGCAGGTATTGCCGCGCCTACCCTTGGCCGGTATAGCCGAGGTGTTGGCTGGTGCCAAGGCCTGCGTTGCTGTTGATACCGGGTTGGGGCATTTGGCAGCAGCGCTTGATGTGCCGACGCTGTCGCTGTTTGGTCCGACCAACCCTGGTTTTACGGGTGCCTATGGTCATGCGCAACAGCATTTGGCCAGCGACTTTGCCTGTGCGCCCTGCCTGCGCAAGACCTGTAACTATCAACCTACACCCATGGATGCGCAGCAGTTCGATCTGGCTAGCGAGCAGCCGCTCTGCTTCACCCGGTTGGCGCCGGATCACGTGCTTGCGCAGTTGGAAATCCTTATGTCTGTAACGAGAGCTGATTGATGCAACTGGCCTTTGTGCTCTACAAGTACTTTCCGTTTGGCGGTTTGCAGCGCGACTTTATGCGTATCGCCCAGGTGTGCCAAGCCAGAGGCCACAGCATTCGCGTCTACACCTTGATCTGGGAAGGTGACGTACCTTCCGGGTTTGAGGTCGTCGTGGCGCCGGTTAAGGCATTCAGTAACCATAGGCGTAATGAGAAGTTTACCGCCTGGATTGAAGCCGATTTGGCCAAGCGGCCGGTAGATCGCGTGGTCGGCTTCAACAAAATGCCGGGGTTGGATGTGTACTACGCGGCTGATCCCTGTTTTGAAGACAAGGCACAGACGCTGCGCAATCCTCTGTATCGCTTTTTTAGCCGTTATCAGCACTTCGCCGCCTACGAGCGTGCGGTTTTCTCGCCCGCGGTTGGTACCGAAATTCTGATGATTTCGGATGTGCAGCTGCCGCTATTTACCAAGCACTACCGCACACCGCTAGAGCGCTTCCATATGCTGCCGCCGGGTATCTCGCCAGATCGCCGTGCACCGCCGAACGCAGCAGAAGTGCGTGCCGAATTTCGGGATGAATTCAAGTTGTCGGACGATGACCTGTTGTTGGTGCAAATTGGCTCAGGCTTTATCACCAAGGGCGTAGACCGTTCAATCAGAGCAGTGGCCGCGTTACCGCCAGCGCTCAAGTCGCGGGCGCGTTTGATGGTGATTGGGCAGGACGATCCGGCCAGCTTCCAGCGCCTGGCGCGCTCGCTAGGGGTTGCCGATCAGGTTGAATTCCTGACGGGGCGCAGTGATGTACCACGTTTTCTACTGGGCGCAGATCTGCTGGTTCATCCAGCCTACAACGAGAACACGGGCACCGTATTGCTGGAAGCATTGGTGGCTGGCCTGCCGGTACTGGTGACGGATGTTTGTGGTTACGCTCACTATATTTCAGAGGCAGACTGCGGTTTGGTCGTGCCTTCACCTTTTGACCAAAAGGTGTTGAACAAAATGCTGGCGGATATGTTGAATAATGTTGAGTTACGTCAAAGCTGGAAACTAAACGCGCTTCGCTTTGCTGATCAGGAAGATCTTTACAGTCTGCCCGAGCGTGCGGCGGACGTGATTTTGGGAGCGCATTTGTGACCTTGGCGCTAAAAGAGCCCTTTGCATCGCTATGGGCTGGGCGAGACCCCTTTGTGGAAGTAGAGAGTCTGGAGGGTGAGGTCTTTCGCGAGCTGGAGGCCAGACGCACGCTGCGTACCGAAGTAGATGGCAAAGGTTATTTTGTCAAAATTCATCGCGGCGTTGGCTGGGGTGAGATCCTCAAGAACTGGACTACCTTTAAGGCTCCCGTGCTCGGTGCCGGGCAGGAGTGGCAGGCTATCGCCGCCTTGCAGCAGGCCGGCGTGCCGACCATGACAGCCGTCGCTTTCGGCGAGCGCGGACGCAATCCCGCCACTCAGCACTCATTCATTATCACGGAAGAGCTGGCGCCGACGATCAGTCTGGAAGACTTCAGCATTGACTGGCTGAGTAACCCGCCACAGCCCCAGATAAAGCGCGCGCTGATCGAGCGGGTAGCGCAGATGACACGGCAGATGCACCGTGCCGGGGTAAATCACCGTGACTGCTATATCTGTCATTTTTTATTGCACACGGATCAAGCGGTGACTGCCGATAATGTGCCGCTTTCGCTGATCGATCTGCATCGCGCGCAGGTACGCAGGAAGGTCCCGCTGCGCTGGCGTAACAAGGACTTGGCTGGTCTCTATTTCTCCGCGCTTAACATTGGCCTTACCCGTGGTGACAAGCTGCGCTTTCTGCGTACTTATTTTGCCATGCCGCTGCCAGAGATTTTCAAGCAGGAGGCAGCGTTGCTGCGTACGCTTGAGCGCAAAGCCGTCAAGCTGCAGGCACGTTTTGAGCGCAAATACGCGCCCGGCGCTGAATCATGAAGCGCTGGACACTTAACCCCGAATACGCGACCGGGGACAGCGGGCGGCTATTTGCCGATATTGACTCGGTATTCAACCTTGAGGGTGAACTTATCACCCGTGACCCGCTTAGCAGCGTACATAAAATATGGGTGGGTGATCGCTACTACTACCTCAAACGCTATACCGGTGCAGGCAAAAACCTGCGTCGCTATATTGGTCGTTCCAGGATTCAGGCCGAGTGGGAAAACCTGCTGACGTTTCAGGCGTGGGGTATCCCATCCGCACCGGTTGTCGCTTTTGGCTCAGAGCGCCAAGGTGGCGCTTTTTTGCGTGGTGCCCTGATTACTGAAGATTTGGCCGGCACCCGTGATTTAGCAGATTTGGCGAAAAACCACGACCCGCGTCTGGATGATCGTGAGTGGGTGCAGCATGTCTTTCGTCAGATAGCTAACGCGACGAGAATGATGCACGATCAACGCTTTACGCATAACGATCTCAAGTGGCGCAACATCCTGGTCGATGAGCGGCATAGAAGTCATGTTTACCTTATTGACTGCCCCGGCGGTTCGTTCTGGTGGGGTCCCATGCTGCAATATCGCATCATCAAAGACCTTGCCTGCCTGGATAAACTGGGCAAACGCTACCTTCGTCGTTCGCAGAGGTTAGCCTTTTTCAAAGCGTATCTCGGCAAGTCTGTACTGGATGATGCCGACAAGAAAAAAGCGCGCGCCATTGCGGCCTTTTTTGAGGGGAGAGAATGAGTCGTTTACCCTTTGTGGCAGTTAATGCCCATGACGTTCTGAGTCGTCATGGGCTTGATAGTTTTGAAGCGCTGTGGACATTGGATCTGGCCGCAGTGGACGCGCCCAATACCGGGCGTGGCGGCTGGAGCAGTGTGCACCGGCTGCAGTTGGAAGACGTCAACGGGGAGCTGCAGAGCTTTTATCTGAAACGCCAGGATAATCACTGCACCAGAACCCTGCATGCCCCCTTGGGCGAGCCTACCTTTGCCCGCGAGTTTCGCGCGGTACAACAATATGCCCAGCTCGGTATTCCCGCGCTCGAGGCGGCCTTTTTTGATCGCCGCGAGAGTCAGGGCCACAAGCAGGCGGTATTGTTGACCCGAGCGCTGGACGAGTATGCGCCGCTGGATGAATGGTTTGATCGCTGGCAGGAACTCAGCGCCTTACAGAAGCGTACCTTGCTGCAAGCGGCGGGCGCGCTGGTGCGTGCGCTGCACAATGCCGGAGTGATACATAATTGCCTGTATCCCAAGCATATTTTCTTGAAGTTGCATGGCGATGGCGCGGGGGCTCGATTGATCGACCTGGAGAAAACCCGTGGTGCCTGGTTTGGCCAGCGTGACTTTGTGCGTGATCTTGAAACCTTGAATCGCCGCAGCACAACGCCCAGTCGAACCCAGCGCATGCGCTTTATGCTCGCTTACTTCGGTTTGCGCCGACTGGACGCTGATAGCAAGGCGCTGGTCCGTCGCTTGTTGGCTAGACAGGCCGGCAAGGTAGCGAAGCGATGACATTGACCGCTGAGTTGCAACAATCCGGGCGTGAGCCAGCACTTCCTCTGCGGCTACCGCTAGGCGAGGGCACAGAGCTCTGTGTTGAACAATGGCTACGGGTATTGCCGGGCAAGCGTTTAGTCGCCCGTGCCCGTCAGGGTGAGCGCACCGTTTTGCTCAAGTTGTTTGTCGCGGCGGGCGCGGCGCGACACAGCCAGCGCGAACTTGCTGGTGTCGAAGTCTTGCGTGAGCAAGGCGTACGAACTCCGGTGTTGTTGGCAGAGGGTGAGATTGAGGGCGGTGGTCGCTATTTGATTAGCGAGTTTTTAGTGGACGCCAACTCATTGCAGCAGCGCTGGGATGCTCTGGCCAGTCGGCAGCCCGGTGACCCGCAAGCTATGGCGCTGCTTGGCCAAGCGCTCGCGTTGATCGGTGATATGCATAGCAAAGGTTTGGTGCAGACGGACCTTCACCTGGGTAATTTTCTGCTCCAGGCTGATCAGTTGTACGTTATTGATGGCGATGCGGTTGAAGCGCAAACCCCGGGTCAGCCGCTAACGGCGGAAGCTGCTCAGCAAAATCTCGCTATTTTCTTTGCGCAGCTGCCAAGCGAGTGGGATGAGCTGACCGAGCTGCTGTTAATCGACTATCTTCAGCACAACCCGATTGCGCTTAACCCCGATACCTTGGCGGCAAGCATTGAAAAAGTGCGCCATAGACGTCAGGAGGACTATCTCGGCAAGAGCCTGCGTGATTGCACGCTGTTCTCGGTCAAGCGCACCTGGTGGCGTTTTGCCGCGTCAGTACGCACCCAAACTCAGCGTCTGAGCGCACTGCTCTCCGATCCCAATCAGTGCTTTATTGGCCAGTCGTTGCTCAAGGACGGTGGGAGCAGCACGGTAGTAAAGGTTGAATCTGAGCAAGGCGATCTCGTCGTCAAACGCTACAATATCAAGAGTCTTGGTCACTGGTTGAGCCGTTTCTGGCGTCCCAGCAGGGCCTGGCATTCCTGGTTGGCTGCCCACCGCTTGCAATTCCTCGGCATCTCCACACCAGCCCCACTGGCTATGATTGAACGCCGTTTTGGCCCTTTGCGTAGGCAGGCCTGGTTGATCACCGAGTTTTGCGCAGGTGAGAACCTGCTTGAGTACTTTGGCGAAGAGGGCGGGCGTGAGCCAAACGAAGAAGAGGCGGCTGCGCTACTTGGCTTATTTGAACGGCTAAGGCGCTCGCGTATCAGTCACGGCGATTGCAAGGCGACCAATCTGTTGTGGCACGCGGGTAATGTGGTGTTGATCGATCTGGATGCCATGCAGCAGCATGATAGCAACGGCTCAACATGGATCAAAGCGTGGGAAACTGACCGGGCTCGCTTTATTCGTAATTGGCCAACAGACAGTCTTTTGGCACAGTGGCTTGAAGATAGATTGCCGGGATCCGCTGTATAGTGACGAGTTACGGTTAAAAATCAGGATGTGAGTCGGAAATGGATTATTCCGCTGTATTTGGAAATCGCGCTACAAGCTATCTTGGCGCCTCCGAGCGTTACCCTGCTATTCGGGAGCAGGAAATCGCGCGTTTTGTTGACCTTCTTTGTCTTAAACCGGGTGAGACATTCCTTGATATTCCTTGTGGGAATGGCCTTGTGTCAGAAAGAATAGCGCCTACAGTGCGCTATCTCGGCCTGGATCCTGCCGCGACTTTTGTAGATCATTGCCGAAACCGCAATAAACCCGTAGTTCAAGCTTCTATGCGGTGTACAGGGCTGCCCTCAGGTAGCGTTGATGTTATTGGCAGCCTCACTGGTATTCACCATGAGGCCGATCGATTAACACTCTATGCCGAGTGGTTTCGTTTGCTTAGACCTGGCGGCCGCCTTGTTATCGCTGATGTTGCATGCGGCGGCGAAGTGGATCGATTTCTTAACGAGTTTGTAAATGAGTGGAACAGTGAAGGTCATGACGGCAACTTTCTCTGCGAGCAAGATGTGCAGCTGGTCAAACAGAGCGGCTTTGCAAACGTACTCTTCAGCCAGCTGAATCATGACTGGCAAGCCCCAACTGAGATTGAGATGTACGATTTCATGCTTGCATTGTTTGGTTTGGACAAACAGCCTTCGCTCGCTGCTACTCAAGAGGCATGGCGACATTTGGGATGGTCGAAGGATCGGGAAGTTTGTCGCCTGCCATGGTCACTGAGCGTTATCAGCGCTCAAAAACCAGAGGTGGCCACGTTTGAATGAGATCGTATTGCGTAAAGTCGGTTGGCAGCCCGCTGGGCAGGACAGTTTTGCCCGAGTTGACTTTGAGATCGACACCCCCTCGCGGCGCTACCATACCTACATAGCGGGTGCAGGTATACAGCAGCAGCCCGGTATTGAGGCCGGCGTGGCGTTGGCAATACTGGCTGCAATGCGCACAGGCAGAGATCTCAGGGTTGAAGGAGCTTTGTCCAATACCTTTTTGCAGGGATTAGGGCTCTATATAGAGCGTTTTGTAAAAAGCTTTCCCGATTTCAAGCCGATCAAGGTTATTCCTGCCAGCGTTTATGATGCGTCCTCACCTGAACTGCCATCCACTCGTTGTGGCAGTTTTTTTTCCGGTGGCGTTGACTCCTTTTTTACGCTGATTAAAGGCGCTGCGGATATAACAGATATTATTTATATCCACGGTTTTGATGTCCGCCTGGATGACTTTTCTCGACGCGAAGCAGTTGACTCGATGGGCGCGGCAGTCGCTGCTGAGTTTGGGGTGAGATATTGCTCAGTAGAGAGCAATATGGGCAAAGTTCTGCAAGCCTTTGGTAGCTGGCCGCAGCACGCCCATGGTTTGGCTATGATTGCGGTTGCTCGTATGTTCGCCGGAGCTATCGCGCAAATTCGCATCCCAGGGACTTTCTCTATCGGTGAGCAAAAGCCGTGGGGATCCTGGTTGTTGACCGACCCTTTGTTTTCCGATGAGCGCTTGCGCATTGTGCATGATGCTTGCGATGCGAGGCGCATGGACAAGATTAGGCGGTTGGCACAGTCCCCGCTTGCCTTGCGTCATCTGCGGGTGTGCTGGGAGAGCGTGGATGGCATGTATAACTGCTGTCGATGTGAAAAGTGTTTGCGCACAATGACCTCGTTAGACATTCTCGGCGTATTGGACCAGTCAACTGCATTCGCATTACCCCTTGAATACGAGCAAGTCGCTGCCGTGTGTTTACCTCGTAACGGTTTGCGAATATTTCCTCGGGAAAATCTATCCATGTTGAAAGAGACTGGAAAATGTATGCCAGAGCTTGAGGCTGCACTCTATAGGCAACTGCACAGGCCGATCTGGTTTTCGCGCTTACGTTTAAAGTGGCGCAAAAGGTTGGTGCGTTGGGGCCGTCTGGTCCATTTGCAGGATAAGCGGGATGCGTGAGCATCGCAGCGTCTTATCTTCACCCCCGTTAACCGATTGTATTCTTTCGGTTGTGATACCTGCACACAACTATGCGGCTTTTCTGGTCGCGACGCTGGATTCTGTTGTGTCGCAGTTGACTGGCGAAATGGAGCTGATTGTGGTCGATGATGGCTCGACCGATACAACAGCACTGATCTTGGCAGATTACGTTGTTCCCAATGAAATCTGTGCCGCATATGTTCATCAGGAAAATAGCGGCGCAGGCGCGGCGCGCAACCGAGCGGTGGCCTTGGCCAGGGGACGCTGGATTTTGCCATTGGATGCTGATGATGCTCTATATCCTGGGGCTTTGGCATCGATTTTGTTGGCTTTGAAGCAGTCTCCCGAGACAGAGCTCTTAGTCGGTGGCTATGTAGTCTCTGATCTGAAGGGTAACAAAAAAATGCGCAAAGCCTCCCGCCTTCCAGAGCTACCTCACACGAGGGTGAAGGGGTTTTTGCTAGGTAAGCGTATCTCTGTAGTGCATGGAGCTGTCGTTTTTGCTCGGACGTTATTACTGAACTGCCCTTAC
Organism: Pseudomonas sp. 5Ae-yellow; assembly: GCF_014077575.1. Classification (NCBI taxonomy): domain Bacteria; kingdom Pseudomonadati; phylum Pseudomonadota; class Gammaproteobacteria; order Pseudomonadales; family Pseudomonadaceae; genus Pseudomonas; species Pseudomonas sp. 5Ae-yellow. The sequence continues at coordinate 58,606 of NZ_JACGWE010000017.1, forward strand.
CCTGAAATGTTGCGGCAAGGGGAGGATATATCTGTTTTTGCTCATGCCTTGGCCCGCCCCCATGTTTATCGTCTGGCTCGGCCTTTAGCTATCATTAGTAAACACCCTGATAGTTTGCGCCATGATTTCAACTTGCCTCTGTCACACGGTAATCAGTTAATTGAACAGGTTTTTTCCTCGCTACCGACCGAATACGCTATTTATCGCACCCGCTTTGAAGGCCAGCGGACGTTGTCTGTTTTCAGGCGTTGTTATCGTGCCGGCGAACTTAATAACGCAGATCTTCTGTTCAGAAAGGCATGGCGTTTATCTTGGCAGCAAGCATGTCGCTGGAGCTACCTTTCCAAGTGGCTCCGGTTGCGCCTCTCCTTGGCATATACAGGCGAGCGGAGTTGAATGATGCAGCAAAACATTGCAACTGAGCCGTTTGTTAAATGCACGGTAGCAACAGAGGCGGGTATTGGCAGAGTTGAGTACCAAATTGAAATTGCCGATAAAGTTTATCGAGTCTTTTTTGATTCACCTCGCGCACCATTGAGTGGGAGTGTTGAGGCGGCGGTCTGTATGTCTGTTTTGGGCGCTATGCGTCAAGGCTTGCAGATCGTGATTGACGATCCTGTTTCACGTACATTTCTGATTAATCAGCAGCAACTGGTTAGTATTTTTACTGGTTGGTTTACGCAGTACAAGCGGCCGGAATGGAACGCAAAATTAATCCGCAAAGCTCACGCAAGCGGAGCTACTCGTGTAGGTAGCTTTTTCACTGGAGGCGTAGATTCCTTCTACACCTTTTTGAAAAACAAGTCTGACATTACCGATCTGATCTATGTTCACGGCTACGATGTGCGTCTAGAAGATACGCAGAAGCGACTTGCCATATCGGCCATGGGTGCAGCGGTAGAGCGCGAAACAGGTGTGCGCTTCATTGAAATTGAAACCAATGCAGTAAGGTTGTTTAAAGATTACGGCAAGTGGGGTTTGCACGGGCACGGATACGGGCTCGGCACTATTGTGCGGTTACTTGAAGGCTATCTTGAACGAATCTATATCCCGTCCTCGTTTGCCGAAGCAGAATTGATGCCTTGGGCGTCCCACCCCGCCACTGACGTTCTTTTTTCGGATGAGGCAATCACGGTTATTCATGATGGGTGCGAAGCTGCGCGCACGCAGAAACTTCAGTCAATTGCCAATAGTGCGATGGCACTGCAGCATCTAAGGGTCTGTTGGGAAAAGCTTGAAGGGGCATATAACTGCGGTCGATGTGAGAAATGCTTACGAACTATGACGACGCTTTACGGGCTGGGGCTTTTATCCAAGGCTACTACCTTCCCGGAAGTCCTTTCTGTCTCTGCCATTCGTGGCTTACTTTTAGATAGTGAATCTGCTCGCACCTTTGCTGCTGAGAATATTCGTTTTTTGGATGATATGGGGTTTCGCGAAGATCCAGTTCGTGCAGCCTGGATACATGCTGCCAATCGACCCGCCTGGAAGCTCGCACTTATCCGTCGCTCACGCCGTACTTGGAAAAAGTTCTTGAGGCAGTGGAAAAAAATAACAACCTAATTTGATCTTGAGAGGTTTTTTGTGGATATGCGAGTTCTGGAGTTTACCAGTCCGGTATTTCAGCGTTTTTTCAACCTAGGGGATGATATTCAAACGCTCGCCATGAGCCGCTTGCTCCCGCATGTTGATGGTCACGTTTGTCGCGAAGCCTTGAGTTTAGTGGATTCTGAATGCGTGGTTCCGATCAACGGGTTTTTCATGAATACTGAAAACTGGCCGCCTTCGCCCAAAGTGAAACCGGTTTTTTTTGCTTTTCATGTGCGTCCTGAGTCTGTTGGTATAATTTTCTCGACTGAAGGCGTTGCTTATCTTAAACGCTGGCAGCCTATTGGTTGCAGGGATTTGGGTACGCTTGAACTGATGCGTAATCATGGTATAGAGGCATACTATAGTCGGTGCGTTACCTTGACTCTGCCGCGTCGTCAGAGTGCTCCTGCAAAGGGAGAGGTTTTTCTGGTAGGAATTAGTGCTACTGCTCGGCAAGCGATTCCTGCCGACCTCAGGAAGCAGGCCGTTACTGTCGATCAAGCTAAAGTCAGGCTGCCTATCAATAATACCGCTATTAAGCTTGCGCTCGCAGAAGAGTTGCTGGTGCAGTATCGAGACCGTGCCCGCCTGGTCATTACCTCAAAAATACACTGCGCCTTACCCTGCATCGCGATGGGTATACCTGTTGTTTTTCTATATGACAACGCAAAGCAGCAGGACTACCGCGTTAGTCTTATTAAGGATCTGGTTGGCATCAACTATATTTATGAGCGGGGTTTATTTGCTCGCTTTTTGAATCGCTGGCGCTCACGCAGTATTGACTGGTCGCCCGCCAGTCTAGACATTGAGCAGATGAAAATCAGCATACGCGAGCAGTTCTCTAGTGCGCTGCAGCGCGTGGTGTCACTCAGCAAAAATGCAGTTAATGCCAATGAAATTCATTAAAGAGCGCGTGATTGGCAAGCTGGGGTTTATGCTTTGTCAGAGACGAAAACCCTCCCGCGAAGAGCTGGATTTCTGGCTTGGTTCGCGTGCTCGTCGACGCCTTGGCAACAGTCGCTTTATAGGTGTGACTGGTAGCGCGGGCAAGTCGACCTGCAGTTCATTACTGCACCACCTGCTCAGTGAGCGTTATATCGTTGCCGCTTCCTTGATCGAGAATACGCCACGAGTGCTCGCGAGGCGACTGTGCCAAGTTGAGCGTAAAGATGCATTTGTGGTCATGGAAATGAGTGGTCATGAGGCGGGGGTGCTGGATCGCTCATGTGCTCTGGTGCAGCCGGAAATGGGTATTGTCATCTCTGTGAGCAATGACCATTACGCTAACTTTAGGGGCATAGATAACGTAATTAAAGAAAAAAGCACCCTGGTTAGCACAGTGGCGGCGAGCGGCCGCGTATTTATCAATTCTGATGACCCTGCGGTGCTTGGTATGGCGCCATTGGCGCAGGCGAAAGTAATTACATTTGGCTGCAGTCAGGGCAGTGATTATCAGGCGCAGCGGGTACGCCTTGATGATGACGGAAATCTCTGCTTCGATTGTTGTTACAAGTCAGAATTGGTTAGTTTCAAGCTGGCTTTGTTTGGTCTACATTTTTTGCCAAGTGCGCTGGCGGCGATAGCTTGCGCAAATCAATGCGGTATCCCTCTTGAGGTTTTGAAGTCCCAAGCAGAAAGTTATACGTCGTTGCCCGGTCGGTGTGATTTATATCAGCTAATGGATGGTCGCACGGTCATCTGTGACACGGTAAAGGCGCCTTATAGCACTCTTGGTCTTGCTATAGGTGCTTTGGACGCATTTCCTCGCAGTCGTCCGCGTCGCATAGTGTTAGGTAACATATCTGATTACCCAGGCGCGTTCGGGCCCAAGTTGCGGCGTATAGCCGTCCAGGCTTTGGCTGTTGCTGATCAGCTGATTTTGCATCGACCACCGGGGGATGTAGACCGGCTTATCGCAAAGCACGGAAGCGACAAAGTCAAAGTGTTTGATCGAGTCAGCGACATTCAAGAATTTCTTGGAGAAAACGGTACCCCTAATGACGTGCTGTTATTGAAAGGCTCATCAGTTAACCACCTCGAAAGCCTACTTCTGCCCTGGCTGGGCAGAGCGCCTTGTGATCGCGAGCCCTGTGGTTTCAAGCACAGCTGCTTCAGTTGCCAATATGGATTCCTGATGCCCGGGGGCAGAGATTTTCTGAAATACCACGAGTATAAAAACGGCTTAGTCAGAAAGGTTATTTAGCTCAAGGCAAATTGAGGGGCATGATCTGCTTCATTTGAGTGCGGCAGAGTGTAAAATCAATCCTTTCGCATACTGACTCAAGAGGCAACCCTGTGGCATTGACGATCCTTGGACTTTCCGGCGCGCTGAGTCATGACCCCTCCGCTGCGCTATACATAGACGGCAAACTGATCGCAGCGGTTGAGGAGGAGCGCTTTGTTCGCGATAAGCACGCGAAAAATCGCATGCCTTACGAGTCGGCAAAATTTTGTCTGGAGCAGGCGGGTATCAAGCCGGCTGATGTTGATATTGTCACCATTCCGTTTGCCCCCATCAGTTTATTTGGCAGCAAGGCGCGCTGGCATTACGCCAAGCGTTACTGGTACGCGCCGGACCGCTCTCTGGATGCGTTACTGACGGGTAACCGCCGCTTCAAACGTTATCGCAACAAGATTCTGTGGTGCCTGGAGCAGCTGGGGTTTGATGCCAAGAAAGTACGTTTGGAGCCGGTTGAGCACCATCTGGCTCACGCCTCCAGCGCCTACCACTGCTCGGGCTTTACCGAGAAGACCGCGATCATGGGCATCGACGGCAAGGGTGAGTACGCGACTACCTTTTTTGGTTATGGGGAGAACGGCAAGATCCACAAGATCAAAGAGTTTTATGATCCGGATTCCTTGGGCGGTCTCTACGGTGCGTTAACCGAGTTTCTTGGTTTTGAAATGCTCGATGGTGAGTTCAAGGTCATGGGCATGGCGCCCTATGGCGATGCCAGCAAATACGACTTTTCACGCCTAGCCAAGTTTGAAAATGGTGAGCTGATCATCAACACCGACTACGCCAACGTGATTGGCTTTCGTCGCTACAAGGACAAAGGTAAGGGATACTACTTCTCGCCCAAGTTGATCGAGTGGTTGGGGCCCAAGCGTGAGGGTGATATCGCCGATGATCCTTACGTTCACTATGCCGCCAGCATGCAAGCTCTGTTCGAGAAGCTGGCGCTGGAAATGATGGACTACTATCTCGGCGACATTCTGCGTGAAACCGGGCGCCTGGCGTTCGCGGGCGGCTGCGCACTAAACGTTAAACTGAATCAGCGGATTATTGCTCGCCCCGAGGTCAAGGAGCTGTTTGTGCAGCCTGCCTCTGGTGATGCGGGCACCGCGGTTGGTGCTGCTTCCTATATCTCGGTGAAGAATGGCGTGCCGGTGGAAAAGATGGAGCACGTCTATCTCGGCCCTGCATACAGCAACGAAGACATCATCGCTGCCTGCGCGCGGCATCCCAACTCGCCGCAGTGGGAAAAAATCGATGACGTTCCGCAGGAAATCGCCAAAGTGCTGGTGGAGGGTAATCCCGTCGCTTGGTTCCAGGGGCGTATGGAGTTTGGTCCGCGTGCACTGGGTGGCCGCTCAATCATCGGTTGCCCAAGCGTTAAAGGCGTTGCCGACCGCATCAATGAGCAGATCAAGTTCCGTGAGCGCTGGCGCCCATTTTGCCCGTCTATGCTCGATACCGTCGCTGACAAGATGCTCGGGGTGGATCACCCGTCACCTTTCATGACTTTCACCTTTGACGTTAACGATGAGTGGAAGAACAGAGTTCATGAAGTGGTACACGAGGACGGAACGGCACGAGCACAGGTACTCAAGCGCGAATACAATCCGCGCTACTACGACCTAATGAAAGAACTGGAAGTCATGACCGGTAACGGTGTGGTGCTGAATACGTCGCTTAATCGTCGCGGGGAGCCTATGGTGTGCTCGCCGACTGATGCACTGGATATGTTCTACGGATCGGATCTGCAGTTCTTGATCATGGAAGATATTCTGGTGGTCAAGAAAGAGCCCAAACAAAACGATGTCTGATCCAAGTATTGTCTATTTTTCCAAGATGTTTCAGGCGGTGCCGCCGCTTGCGCAAGTAGCTCGGCAGCTGCCGGGTGCGTTTGTCAGCAGCCGGCGCAGTACTCTGCGGGCGGCACGTGCTCACTACCCTGAGCTATTAACCGCGCGTTACTCTCGCTACTTTGGTGCTCTTTCCAAGGGGAATCGACTGCTGGACGGTGCCGATGTCATAGTTACAGGTTCGCCCTACAAAAACTTTTTGCAGCCTTATAGCGCAAAAAAATGCACAGTTTTTCACGGCACTTACATGATGCTCAGCCAGCACGCGCTAGAACAAAATGCGCATTTCGACTTGCTTTGCGTTACAGGGCCGCGGATGAAAACTATGATCGAGCGCTTTTCGCTCGGCATGAACCTGCGCACTGTTGATACCGGTTTTCTGCCTTTTTGTGAATACCCCGAACGGAGCGCTATTCAGCGCGGACAGGTGTTGAGAGGACTGGGCCTAGGTGTCGACAAGCAGACTGTGCTTTACACATCCAGCCGTCGCGGATTTGGTTCGTGGCAGCGTGCAGCGGAGCAGTTATTGAAATCGGCTCCGGCTCACTTCAATGTCATTTTGCGCCCACATCCAAGCCAAGCGCTTACCTCCAGGCGGCGTGATCGCGAGAGTTTTCGGCATATCCAGCAACTGATGACGCGGCGTGGCAATGCTTTCCTTGACCTCAGCTCGAGGGCCTTGTCTGAGGTTCTGTCGGTGGCGGACCTGGTGGTTTCAGACGCCAACTCTCCCAGTGAGGAGGCGCTTTTTTATGATATTCCGCAGCTATTTATTGAAACGCCAGAGTGCTCCAGAAACATTATCCAGGAAATCGGGACTAAGGAAGCTATGCATCCGGACGATCTGGGGCAGCTACTGACTCTATATGACTGTGGGCTGAACCTGACGATCAAAGATGCACCAGTAGCTTTTTCATCCATATTGGATAAGGCGATAGCGGACGCCCCTGTCTATGCACAACAGCGGCAGGCCTATTTTTCCTGGGTATTTGGCAGTCGTGACCGTACGGCTCACCAGCGTGTTGCCGAAGCCATAAAAACGTATCTGCTTTGAAATAGAGGGCTGTCCTATGCTCAGTAATAAAACGATTCTAATCACCGGTGGTACTGGTTCCTTCGGTAATACCTTCGTCCCGATGACGTTGGCCAAATATAACCCAAAGAAAATCATCATCTTCTCGCGCGATGAGATGAAGCAGTGGGATATGGCGAAAAAGTTTGAAAGTGATCCTCGGATCCGCTTCTTTATTGGTGATGTGCGTGATAAGGAACGTCTGTACCGAGCCTTGGATGGTGTCGATTACGTTGTGCATGCCGCCGCGACCAAGATTGTACCAACTGCTGAGTACAACCCTTTCGAATGCATCAAGACCAATGTGCTGGGCGCGATGAACCTGATCGATGCTTGTATCGATAAAGGAGTGAAAGGTGTGGTGGCACTGTCTACCGATAAGGCTAGCAGCCCGATCAATCTGTACGGTGCCACTAAGCTGACCTCCGACAAGCTGTTTGTCTCTGGTAATGCCTACTCCGGCGAACACGGTACGTGCTTTTCAGTGGTTCGCTACGGCAATGTGATGGGCTCGCGCGGCTCGGTAATTCCTTTCTTCATGTCGATAAAGGACAAGGGCGTGCTGCCGATCACTGATGAGCGGATGACTCGCTTTATGATCTCCTTGGAGGAGGGCGTGGATCTGGTTTGGCACGCGTTTGAAGATATGGTTGGCGGCGAGATCTATGTGAAGAAGATTCCTTCCATGAAGGTGACCGATCTTGCGACTGTTGTCGCGCCTGAAGCCAAGCAAGAAATTATTGGTATTCGTCCTGGCGAGAAGTTACATGAGCAGATGATCAGCGCCGAAGACGCCTATTACACTTACGAGTACCCAGAGCATTTCAAGATTCTGCCGGTCATCAATGATTGGAGCAATTCGCCAGAACGCATCAAGAACGGCAAGAGGGTTGCTGAAGGCTTTGTCTATTCAAGCGACAATAACAGCGAATGGATGAGCGGTGAGCAGCTGCAAAGCTGGATTGATGCCAATCGGGAAAAGATAGGGAGTATTTGAGCATGATTCCCTACGGCAGACAGGATATTACTGAGGCGGATATCGAGGCGGTTGTGGCGGTACTGAAGTCTGACTTTCTGACTCAGGGGCCTGTGGTACCGCGTTTTGAGCAGAGTGTAGCAATGCATGTCGGTGCTCGGCATGCATTGGCCGTGAATAGTGCAACCTCCGCATTGCATATAGCTTGTTTGGCGTTGGGTCTTGGAGCAGGTGATTGGTTGTGGACTACACCAGTTACTTTCGTTGCCTCGGCTAACTGCGGTTTGTATTGCGGCGCTCAAGTTGATTTCGTCGATATTGATCCTGAGACATACAACCTCTGTCCCAAAGCGCTGCAGGCCAGACTTGAACTGGCTGAACAGCAGGGGTGTTTGCCCAAGGTGCTGGTAGCTGTTCACCTGTGTGGCCAGCCTTGTGATATGGCTTCTATTCATACGCTTGCTCAGCGCTATGGTTTTAAAATCATAGAAGATGCTTCCCATGCGATTGGTGGTAAATACCGGGGCGAATTCATTGGTAGTGGACGTTATAGTGATATCACGGTGTTCAGCTTTCACCCGGTCAAGATCATTACCACTGGCGAAGGTGGCATGGCACTAACCAATGATGGCGAGCTAGCCAACCGTATGGCCTTGCTGCGAAGTCATGGTATTACCCGCGATCAAGACTTGATGACTCATGAACCGGACGGCCCGTGGTACTACCAGCAGGTTGATCTGGGTTTTAACTATCGGATGACCGAGCTACAGGCGGCCTTGGGCGTTAGCCAGATGGAACGATTGGATCAGTTCGTTTCAAGGCGCCACCAGTTGGCCCGCCGCTATGACGAGCTACTGACTGAGTTGCCAGTTGTTACGCCTTCGCAGCACGCAGACAGCTACTCTGGTCTGCACCTGTATGTGATTCGTCTGCAATTGGATAAAATTGGCAAGAGCCACGGGGAGGTCTTTGAAGCACTGCGCGAGTTAGGCATCGGTGTGAACTTGCACTACATCCCGGTGCATACTCAGCCTTACTATCAAAAAATGGGCTTCAAGGTCGGCGACTACCCGCAGGCAGAGCAGTACTATGCTGAAGCCATCAGTCTGCCGATCTTCCAAACCATGACGGATATGCAGCAAGATGCTGTGTTTCAAGCTCTAAAAGTAGCGATAGGAGTATGATAGATGCTAGTTTCGCCTTCAGTTGAGATGTTGGGAAAGCTGGTTAAACATCAAATACATAATCTTTTTTTTATTGATGAATATGAAGCTGATGCGGTTTTAGCTTCGCTTAGTGCTGCGTTGGAAAATACTGAGTACTGTTTTTCGTTTTCAAAAAACAAATATTATAAAAAAAATGGATGTGTGTTTTTTTCTATATATCACTCTGGGCAGTACTGTATATTTTTGTATTTCCTTGCGCGACAAGTGATTTCAGACTTTCCGGCGCTGCGTGATCTCGCAGACAAGATCTATTTTTTGAATAAGGCGCTTAATGGTCTGGATCTTTACTATGAAGTGGTGATGCCGAAAGTATTTAATTTAGACCATCCTGTAGGAAGTGTTATGGGGCGTGCCGACTATGGTGAGAATTTTACCTTTTCGCAGCTATGTACTGTTGGGAATAATAAAGGGGTGTTTCCTGAGATTGGGGAAAACGTACAGATGTTCTCGGGAGCAAAAATTCTAGGCCGATGCAAGATTGGTGATGACGTGATAATATCCGCTAATAGTTATATTAAAGATGAGAATGTTCCGAGTAACTCTCTTGTTTTTGGTAGCTCGCCATCACTTGTCATTAAGCCTAGAAAGGGTTAGGCAAAGATGAAAATTGCGATAATCCCCGCTCGCGGCGGTAGCAAGCGTATTCCACGTAAAAATATCAAGACGTTCTGTGGTAGGCCGATGATCGCTTGGTCCATCGAGGCTGCGTTGGAAAGCGGCTGTTTTGACCGGATTATAGTTTCTACCGACGATGCGGAAATTGCTGAAGTCGCGCTTCAAAACGGTGCTGAAGTTCCGTTCATGCGTCCCGCGGAGTTATCCGACGATCATACTGGAACCATCCCTGTTATCCGACATGCCATTGACTGGATGGAGGCGCACATAAGGGCGCCCGTGCAAGAGGTGTGTTGCTTGTACGCGACTGCACCTTTTGTCATGCCGGAAGATTTGCGCAAAGGCCTATCAATTTTGGCTGAAACCGGTTGTGACTATGCCTTTTCCGTCACCAGCTATGCCTTTCCAGTCCAACGCGCTATCCGCCTTACACCGCAGGGGCGGGTGGAAATGTGCAACCCTGAACACTTCAATACCCGCTCTCAGGATCTGGATGAGGCATATCACGATGCCGGACAGTTCTATTGGGGGCGTGCCGAAGCTTGGAAGGAAGGTCGCATCATCTTTGCGTCAGGATCTCTCCCTGTACTTTTGCCTCGCCACCGGGTTCAGGATATCGATACCGCGGAGGACTGGGAGCGTGCGCAATTTATGTTCCAGGCATTGCAAGCGGAATCAGTGCAATGACCTCCAAGCAGGTGGTGTTTCGGGCCGATGCTTCGCTGGATATGGGCACTGGGCATGTCATGCGGTGTTTGACGCTGGCCAATGCGCTGCGTGAGAAGGGATACGAGTGCCACTTCATCTGCCGCGAGCACAAAGGTAACCTAATTGATTTTATTTTAGGGCAGGGGTTTCACGCCCACCCTTTGGTCTGCTCGCCAACAACTGCTAGCAACGGTTGGGAGCATGAGGGCGAGGAGCTTGCGCATGCAGCCTGGCTGGGCGCCTCCCAGCGTGACGATGCGGGAGCCTGCCAAAAGGTACTCGAAAAGATAAAGCCGCAGTGGCTGGTGGTTGATCACTATGCCTTGGACTGCCAATGGGAGCAGGCGCTGAAACCTTATTATGAGCGGCTGATGGTTATTGATGATCTGGCCGACCGCTCACATCAATGTGAGCTTCTGCTGGATCAAAACCTCGGTCGAATGGAAAAAGACTACAATGGACTGGTATCAGAAAAATGCAATCGTCTTATTGGCCCTAACTATGCACTGCTCAGGCCGGAATTTGTAGAACTCAGGGAGCGAAGCCTCGAACGCCGGCATAACTCTAAAATCAGCCGTATTTTGATAACATTGGGTGGTGTAGACCTCAACAATGTAACCGCCCAAGTATTGGAAGCGCTTGGTCACAGCCAGTTGCCGCTAGAAACGGAGTTGGATATTGTGATGGGGGCATCGGCTCCTAGCCTGTTAGCGGTTCGTCGACAAGCCAAAGAACTGCCTTTTAAAGCCACTGTAAGTGTGAATGTTAGAGACATGGCGGAGCGCATGTGTCTGGCAGATCTTTGCATAGGGGCTGCGGGAAGCACTTCTTGGGAGCGTTGTTGTTTGGGGTTGCCAGCAATACAGTTCGTTCTAGCCGATAACCAAAAAATGGTAAATCAGTCGTTGATCGAAAAAGGTGCAGCTATTGCACTGGATACGAGGAACGTACAAGCGTCTGACGATAAAGTGCTTGAGGATGTTTTAACGCAAATTTGGTCCAATATTTCGAGAATGATAAATAGTTCGGCTGCGATAGTCGATGGCCTTGGGTCCAAAAGAGTGGTAGACCATCTCATGAGTATGAAATGAATTCGATTATTTTGACTGGAGCTAACAGGGGGCTTGGACGAGAAATTCACGACATTTTAACTGCGAGAAAGTCTGTGTTGGCGAAATATACGTTTATTTCCCGCAAATTATTTTGCGAGCCTGCGTTGGGGTGTGAATACATCCAGTCAGACTTCGGTACTGAGGAAGGGCTTAACCTACAAATAAATGTTGAGCCAGGAACCGAAAATGTTGTCTTGATCAGTAATGCTGGCACCATCGACCCCATAGGCAGAGCAGAGAAAATTACTACGGTTGAGATGGAACTTTCCCTGCGTATCAATTGCATAGCGCCTTTAGCTCTTGTTCAACAATTGACACTTAAAACTAAGCAGGTGGGCGCTCGATTGTATGTTGTCAATGTCAGTTCTGGTGCCGCGCAAGCGCCCATTAAGGGCTGGATGCCATATTGTACTAGCAAAGCGGCAGCAGTTATGGCTCTCAATGTGCTGGCTTTTGAAAACGATAATGTCTTGGTACACCATTTTGACCCGGGCGTTATGGATACCGATATGCAAAGCCATATCCGTTGCCAGTTGGCAGAAATAATGCCAGATGTTGGTCTATTCCAGGATTTTAAAAATGAGCATGCGTTGAAAAGCCCGGATGAGGTGGCTGAAGTTGTTATCAAGATGGTAGGAGATTTGCTCCAATGAAGGTCGCTGTTATTTCAGACTTGCACGCGAATATTCATGCCCTTCGAGTGGTGCTAGAAGATCTCGATAAAGAAAATGTTAGCGCTATCCTTGTTGCAGGCGATTTGATCGGTTACTACTATTGGCCTGCTGAAGTTGTCAATTTGTTGATGGCGGATGAACGCTTTATTTGCATTCGGGGCAACCACGAGAACATACTCCACCAGGTTCTTGGCAGTGAAGAAGCAGCCCATAGATATTATGCAAAATACGGCTCTGGGTACGAAGTATGTCGTCGTCAGCTTTCTGAAACGCAGTTACAGTGGCTTTTTTCCCTGCCAGAAAAGATAAACGTGACGCTTGACGGTATTACGTTTCATGTAGGCCACGGAGCTTTAGGCAGTACCGATGAGTACCTCTATCCGAATGCGCCAATTGAAAGATTGCTGGGCAATTACTCAGAAGCCACGTACACCATATTTGGTCATACCCATTATCCTTTTTTTCATGAGCATGGGGGACGTTATCTTTTGAACCCAGGATCTGTCGGGCAGCCCCGAGATACTGGTGGTTTGGCCAGTTACCTTGTTGTCAATACCACTAACAAGGTTGTGCGGTTCAAGAGAAGAGCTTTTGATAAGGATGCAATCATCGCCGCTGCTCTTGAAAAAGATCCCTCGCTAGGTTATCTAGCCGACATCATGAATAGGTGAGTAAATATATGAAGGTTTTAGTGAGCGGCGTGGCAGGTGATATTGGCTTCGGTATTGCGAGGGTTTTACGGGACTGGGGTTACTTTTCCGGCCTGTATGGAATCGATATTCACTCGGATCACCCCGGGTGCTTCGTTTTTGATGAGTGTGCCGTTGCACCCCGAGCCACTGAGGCGCACTATATTTCTTGGCTATCTGATTACATTCGCAAGAATAAAATCGAAGTCTTTATTCCGACCAGCGAAGCAGAGATTGGAGTGTTGGCTGCCGCGAAAATACATGAAATTTGTGGTGCCATAGTCATACGAAACAACGACTTTACTATTGATAAATCACTCGATAAATACGAGTGCCTTTCTTACCTCGCCTCTCGTGGTATTCCAGTTCCGGAACACGGGTTAGTGGGTAATGACCTACCTTCTGGCTACCCCGTAATTGTGAAACCAAGATCCGGACAGGGAAGCAAGGGAGTCGTTTTGATATATACAGCTGAGGAATTGGCAAGCTGTCCGACTGGTCTCGTTTGGCAGAGTTACTTGCTCCCGGATGACGAAGAATATACCTGTCCGGTGTACAGTTCTTCAAAGACCGGTCCTTATGTTCTATTGATGAAGCGTAAATTGGTAGGCGGTTTAACTGGAAGTGGTGCTGTGGTTGAGTGTCCAGAAATCGATAAGTATGTTCGTAAAATATTAGAGTGTATGCGTCTTGATGGGGGGATCAATATTCAACTTCGCCTCACGGAGATGGGCCCACTATTATTCGAAATTAATCCCCGTCTATCGAGCACTGTGGTATTCCGTAACAAAATGGGGTTCACAGATGTTCGGTGGTGGCTTGCAGATAAACTCGGTCTTGAAAATCCGCCTTACAGCGCGCCGAAAGCGGGAACGCGATTTTATCGTGGTTCTCACGAATACATTCATACTCCCTAGACCTTGAGGTTATAAATGGCGAACCCATATATCGAGATTGCCGGGCGCAAAATTTCCGGAGATTATAAGCCTTATGTCATTGCTGAGATATCAGCCAATCATAATGGCAGCCTGGACACTGCGCAGAAAATTATTGAAGAAGCTAATAAAGCTGGCGCCGATGCGGTGAAACTGCAAACTTATACGGCAGACACTATTACTCTGGATTGCGACGCTGAAGAGTTTCAAATTCACGGTGGGTTGTGGGACGGTAAAACGTTGTATCAGCTGTATCAGGAAGCTCACATGCCATGGGTTTGGCATAAGCCTCTTTTTGAGTACGCCCGTAATTTAGGTATCACCATCTTCAGCTCACCGTTCGATAATACAGCCGTGGATCTGCTAGAAGATCTCAACGCACCAGCTTACAAGATAGCTTCATTTGAAGCTGTCGATCTGCCGTTGATTAAGTATGTGGCCAGTACCGGCAAGCCGATGATTATCTCTACAGGTATGGCCGATGCTGACGAAATCTCAGAGGCGATTGAGGCGGCGCGATCGGGTGGCTGCAAGGAGTTGGCGATACTCCATTGCGTGAGTGGTTATCCTGCTCCGGCGGAAGACTACAATCTTCGTACCATCCAGGACATGATGCAGCGCTATGGGCTTGTCACTGGTCTGTCGGACCACACGCTGGACAACACAACGGCGATTGCCAGTGTTGTTCTGGGGGCGTCCATCATAGAGAAACACTTCACTCTGGATCGCAGTGGCGGCGGGCCGGATGACAGCTTCTCTCTTGAACCCCCTGAGCTAATGGCGTTGTGCAGAGATAGCAAGACAGCCTGGAGGGCGCAGGGCAAAGTTGATTATGGACGCAAATCCAGTGAGCAGGGTAATGCACGGTTTCGCCGCTCTCTCTACATCACTAGCGCGCTGCGCAAAGGCGATGTGCTGACCCGTGACAACGTCCGCAGTGTGCGCCCGGGATTTGGGCTGCCGCCAAAAAAACTGGAAGAGATTCTAGGGCGGCGGGTCAATCGCGATGTCGAGTTCGGTACTGCGTTAACGCAGGATCTCATTGAATAGGAGTGACCCTGGGTCACTCCTTGGGGCTGATCTGGTTCTGCTTGCGTGTAATGTAGGTAACGTTTCCCGGTACATCCTTGTTGATGAAGCTCATGGCGCCAATGGTGACGTTGTCACCAATGCTTAGACCGCTACCAATGATGCAGCTGTGAGCGCCTATATCCACATTGTTACCCAGCGTGATCGACTTGTTGTTGGCTTCGACTGAACCGATCGTTGTGCACTGTCGTATATTACAGTTCTTGCCGATGATGACGCCTGAGTAAATCACGATTGCGATGGGGTGGCCCAACCATAGACCTTTGTCGATGCGCGCGCCCAACATGATTTCAACGCCAAATTTGCGCGCAAGCGATTTATTGATTTGCTTGGCAATGGATTGTGTCCCGCGTCGGGGCGACGTGTGCAGGTATTGCGAAAGGCGCAACCAGAAAAGGCAATGGTAGGAGTTGTTACGGCGCATCCGGCGCAACAGCTTTAGCCGGGAGAAAGGCTTGTCCTCGCCAAGGATTTCGTAATGCCAGAAGCTTTTCAGTTCTTTATAAGTGGTCAGCATAGGCTGCTTCGTCGAGGCGTCCCATGCTCTAGGGAAGAAGGATCGTACTTCGAGGTAATCATAGTTCAGTTACTCCCGTGGCGCAGCAAGTGCTGTTAAGTTTGCTTGCGCATGCCTTCAAACCGGGTGTTTAAGGCCGTGTATTTTAGTTGTGCCGATCAGACCCTATTCTCTGGCAAATATCAAGGCTATATCATAGTGGTGGGCCGTACTATTATGCTTGAGCTCAGGCTAATGCTGCTGACGTTTCAGTTCAAATGACGGCTGATGGAGCGCAGGCTCAATCCTTGACCTTGCATCAGCATCAATGCGACCCGTTCGTTGGTGGTTAAATGCGTATAGGTATTCATGGCAACACTCTATCTCAAGTGTTGCACTTGAGCCTTGAGAACGCCGGGTAACGTCGCATTTTTCTGGCAGCTTAGCTGAGGTTCTTTAGAACACGAGAATGTTGCCGGCTAGGTCGATTAGTCTCAGGTTCCGATAGTGTGTTGTGCAGCGCTTTGCTAGGGCGGGTGCTTCAGGGCGAGTGCGGCCCGTGGATATGATCTGATTGATAGGCTGGAAGTCATGACGGGCATCGGTCTAGTGTTGAGCAGGGCGTTTAATCGTCTTTGCGAGCCTATGGCGTGCTCGCCGACTGACGCGCTGGATAGGTTTCACGAATCGGGTCCGCAGTTTTTATTATGGAAGATATTTTGGTGCTTAAAAAATGAGTGTGGTTGGCAAGGCCCGGCACGTGCTCCAGGTCTGTCATGGGTATGACGGACCTTTTCTCGATTGCGCCCGCCAATATGCTGCGCTTTTTGACGGAACCGACTATCAGGTTACCACGGTCTTTCTGACCGGCAAGGCAGATCCGCAGGTGGCAGAGCAATGCCACAGCGCTGAAGTGATATTCATGGGGTATGGGTCTGCAGACATTCGTCGCTTGAAACTGAAGGCCATTCGCGAGCTTCGTCAGATCGCCCTTAATCACAATTTTAGTTTCTGCATTGCCCACCGCTCCAAGCCTACCTACATCGCGCGCTTGGCAACTGACTTGGCGGTTATCGGTGTGTACCATGCCTTTGGTGACTTTCAGCGCCCTAGTCGACGACTTTTTGCGCGCGCGTTCCATAAGCGTCTGCATTTATTGGCTGTTTCTGATGCGGTGCGTGAAGATATCCGCCGTTGCCTGCCTGGTTGGCCTGTCGAGCGTATTCAGACGCTGCATAACCGGATCAATGTTGCTGCTGTCTGCAGCGATCAAATCGAGCGCAGCGAGGCGCGCGCAGCTTTGAATCTGGCAGAAGATGCCTGGGTCGTCGGCAATGTTGGAAGGCTGCATCCCGACAAGGATCAGGCTACGCTACTCAAAGGCTTCGCAAGAGCGCTGCCAGACCTGCCTGCTGAGGCGCTGCTAGTGATCCTGGGTACCGGTCGGCTGGAAGCAAAGCTTAAGAGCTTGTCAGAGACATTGGGCATCGCTGATCGAGTGCTGTTTAAAGGCCAAGTGCCGCATGCTCGTCGTTACTTCAAGGCATTCGATGTGTTTGCGCTAACCTCTGACCATGAGCCCTTTGGCATGGTTTTGCTGGAAGCGATGGCGGCAGGTAACAAGCTGATTTGCAGTGATTGTGGGGGCGGCCCTGAGGTGGTTGGTAGTACTGGTCATTTTTTTCCTCTGGGTGACGAGGCTGCGCTTTCACAGGTTTTGCTGCAGTGCTACAGCGCCAGTGATGATCAGGCCAGTCGCTTGGTTGAGCAAACCCGCGAGCGTCTTGCCGCGCTGTTTTCTGATGTGTCTGCGCAACAGCAGTTCTGGGCGCTGCCCATGATGGCCGCCTATAAATAGAGTGTTTAAGCATATGGCGACTACCAAAAGCGCTGGAGCAACCAGTATTCGCTTCGTCATACCTAACGTTGGCTACGGGCCGTTCTGGATGGTTTTATCCTGCAAAACCTGCCATACAACGTAACCTTTATTAGTAAGCGTCCGGCCATCCCGTCTTGAGCTCGTCGCCGCTGACGTCAGGATAGTGTCCACTTATTTTCTAGTGGACACTTATCATGAATACCCTAAGCGTACCCAAGCCCTATCAGAAACGCCGTCGC
>NZ_JACGWE010000118.1:0-1217 GCF_014077575.1 Pseudomonas sp. 5Ae-yellow
TGAATCGCCCCTAGTTTCGTAGACACCTCCAGGCCTTATAATCGAGGCACCCAGGAGGTCCAATGAGCAACTCACGCTACACCGAAGAATTTAAAATTGAAGCCGTCAAACAGGTGGCTGACCGAGGCCACTCTGTTGCCGAGGTCGCCGCCCGATTGGGCGTGTCAGGCCACAGTCTTTATCAGTGGATCAAGCGCTACTCCAAGCCCACCGCCCAGCGACAGCAGGATGATGATCTTCAGGCTGAGAACCGGCGATTGAAGGCCGAGCTCAAGCGCGTATCAGAAGAGCGAGATATATTAAAAAAGGCCACCGCGTACTTCGCCAGAGAGTCCGACTGAGGTACGCGTTTATTCAGAGCCAAGTGGACAAATATCCCGTGCGCCGCCTGTGCAAAATGATGACTGTGCACCCCAGCGGTTACTATGCATGGTGTCGCAACAAGCTGTCTGATCGCGCTCGGGAAGATCAGCGTCTGTTGGGCCAGATAAAACACTCTTGGCTGGAAAGCGGCGGCGTGTATGGCTATCGCAAAATTCATCTGGATCTTCGTGAAGCGGGTGAGGCTTGCGGTAAGCACAGGGTAGCCCGCCTCATGCGCTGCGAGGGATTGCGCTCACAGACGGGTTATCGCCGCCGCCCTGGTCATTACGGTGGGAAGCCTGCGGTAGTTTCACCCAATCACTTGGATCGCCAGTTCGATGTAGCGGCGCCCAATGTTGCCTGGGTGACAGACATTACTTACATCCGCACCTACGAAGGCTGGTTGTATTTGTCCGTGGTTATCGACCTGTTCTCGCGTCAGGTTGTCGGCTGGTCGATGAAGCCGCGCATGACATCTGACTTGGCGCTAGACGCGCTGTTAGCAGCAGTGTGGCGTCGCAAGCCGCAAGGATGTGTGATGGTTCATTCGGACCAAGGCAGTCAGTTTAGTAGCGGGGACTGGCAGAGTTTCCTGAAAGCGAATCACCTGGTGGGCAGCATGAGCCGCAGGGGAAACTGCCATGACAACGCGGTAGCTGAAAGCTTCTTTCAATTACTCAAACGGGAGCGAATCAAGCGACAAATCTATCCAACACGCGAGGCTGCAAGACAAGACGTGTTCAATTACATTGAGATGTTTTATAACCCAAGGCGCCGGCACGGCACGAGTGGTGACCTGTCACCGGTCGAGTACGAAAAGCGTCATTACCAGAGTCTGGCGAGTGTCTAGAATA
>NZ_JACGWE010000035.1:0-29124 GCF_014077575.1 Pseudomonas sp. 5Ae-yellow
GTAAGAAGTGGACCATGCCGATCCGGGATTGGAAAGCAGCACTAAATCGCTTTACGATTCAGTTCGACGACCGCATGATGCCCCTGTAATCAACCCTACTGGTTACACAAAATTCAGTACACCCCCTCACCGAGAAAGTGAGAAGTGAACAAAAGCTTCGCGATCTGGCGCACACCGACTCGCTGACCGCATTGTCCAATCGCTTTCACCTGCGTCAAGCGTTGAATAAAGCGATTGAGCAAAATGGGCCCATTGCACTGCTGTGCATTGATCTCGACCGATTCAAAGCAGTTAACGACAATTACGGCCATAGCGTTGGCGACTCTATACTTCGTGTTATTGCGCAACGCCTACGCTCCTGTGTGGATCAGCAAGCACTGATAGCCCGCATGGGAGGCGACGAGTTTGCCATCCTGCTCTGGTCACAGGCCGCTGTAAAAAAGGTAGATGAGCTCGCGCACAACGTGGTCGATACGCTGTGTGAACCGATCATGATTAGCGAACGCCAGTTCCGTGTCGGCGCCAGCGTCGGTTATACCGTTAGCAGTGGTTCCCATCCTTCACTTGACGACTTACTGATACAAGCAGACATCGCCATGTATGCAGCAAAAGAGTCCGGCCGGGGGCGCTGGGTGGCCTACTCACCGCAACTGGGAGAGGTGAGTCGAAGAAGACTCAGTATCGAAAACGGTTTACGCAGTGCCATCGACAACAACGAAATATCTCTGCACTGGCAACCCAAAGTCGATTTACAAACGTGGCAAGTCGTCGGTGTGGAAGCGCTGATGCGTTGGCATCACCCTGAACTTGGGCACATTGGCCCGATAGAGTTTATTCCTATAGCCGAGCAATGCGGGATGATAGATAAGCTTGGAAGGTGGGCGCTAAGTGAAGCCTGTCGTGCCGGTACAAACGAACTGGCAGGGCTGACTATTGCCGTCAACGTGTCTGCCTCGCAGCTGCAGCTCTTTGATTACGTGCACTCTCTGGAAGAAGCATTACAGCAGTCAGGTATGGCACCAGACAAGCTTGAGCTTGAACTGACTGAATCGGTTCTGATTGATGATGCAGATAAGGCGCTTGCCATACTCAACGAGATACGAAGCACCGGTGTAAGGCTCGCGCTGGATGATTTTGGCACTGGCTACTCTTCACTGTCGTATCTACGCCGCTTTCCATTCGATACGCTAAAAATAGATCGTTCTTTTGTTACCGAACTACTGACCAAGGACGACGCCAAATCTATTGTAAAAATGATTACTGACTTGGCCAAGGAGCTTGGCAAACACACCGTCTGTGAAGGGGTGGAAACCGTGGAGCAGCTTGACCTGATCTGTACTGCAGGCTGCCATCAAATCCAAGGTAACCTGATAGCTGAGCCCTGCCCACTCAACGAGTTTTCGCGCACCATAAACCCTGATCTGAAGCCACTACAACGAGAGATTTGAGCCTTGCTGCGCGGCTAAGTTGATGTTTCAGCATTCGCTGTAGGCACGCTTATAACGTACACCCGTTCATCGTCACCTCAGAAACCCTGCCTCACGCGTCTGTTACACGCGTCTACTTCGCGCGTCTGCTAAAGTGAATAGCATAACTAGCCTGCTTTATGGCGTACCAAAAGGGTGCCAGTGAGTTGAAAGACAAAATCGCGATTATTCAACAACTGTTCACCGATATATCGGTAATGTATTCATCGGATGATCCCGAAGCCGCTCGCCTGCGCCAAGCTCATCTTGATTCAGTCAATCGCATAACAATCCCCATCGCCTTCGCCAACGTCAGCAGCAGCGCCTGTGTTTTGCTGACCTTTGCTCCTGACATCCCGGAGGGCATGTGGCTGTGGTGGATTCTACTCAACTTGCTTAGCCTGGGATCCGTTATCGGCTGGTGGCTTGATCGCAACGCAGCGCCAACCTTGGCTTCGCCACAAAAGATTCACCGGGAAACGCTCTACGCGTGCGCTTTTTCAGCGCTGTGGGCAGGCATGATCCTACTCTGGTTTCCTGACGCTTCAGCCATTGAAAAGATGACTATCGGGGTTCTATTCACCGGCATGATTGGTGCTGGCGCTTTTGTTTTAAGCCCACTCCCCTACGCTAGTTTCAGTCATGTGGCCGTAAACTCCGTCGCAGTGCTGGGTGCTCTTTGGTTAGCTAGCGACTCCCACTATATCGGCATCGTACTATTGCTAGGTGTGTATTCCTTCATGGTGTTAACCGGCTCATTGTTTGCCTGGCGCAAATCGACCGATCTTATAGCTGCTGAAGCACGCTCAGCACGGCAAGAGCAAACACTCGCCGTGTTGCTCCACGACTTTGAGCACAATGCCGGTGACGCGCTGTGGGAGACCCGCAGTGATGGATTCTTGAATCACATTTCAACCAGGCTCATTGAGTTACTGGATCTGACACAAAATGAGCAGGAAGCGCAGACCTTTCACCAGATTCTGGTTGAGCGCTGTCCCGAGCAGGTTGATCAGTTAGCCCCACTCACCTCAGAAGGGACTCCATTCCGAGATATGCAGTTGAAGATGGGTAGCGCCTCTGGGACACGTTATCTGCTCATGACGGGTAAATGCCTTTACTCCAGTAGTGATATTTTTCTTGGCTGGCGCGGCGTCCTGAGTGACGTGACCGACAAACTCAATAGCGAAAAACAGTTGCGCGAACTAGCCCACACAGATTCGCTGACAGGCTTGGCTAACCGTTTCAAATTGCGTGAAACCCTCAGTTGGATTGTTAGCCAGCAGTTGCCGCTCGCACTGCTATCGATAGATCTGGATCGATTCAAGAGCGTCAACGACAATCATGGCCATAGCGTGGGTGACGCAGTGCTGCAAGTCGTCGCCAAACGCTTACGGCATTGTGTTGCCAAAGACAGTCTGATTGCCCGGCTGGGCGGTGACGAGTTCGCCATCGCCTTGTGGTCGGAGGAAGGAGTCAGCGACAGGATGGTTATCGCCCAGAAGGTCATAGGCATGTTGGCTGACCCTATTACGCTATCCGAGCGCCTGTTTCGTGTTGGCGCCAGTGTTGGCATCGTAGTTCGTACTGATGCGATTGCAGAAATAGATGACCTCATGGTGCAGGCAGATATCGCAATGTACGCAGCCAAAGATGCTGGTCGGGAATGCTGGGTTGAGTACTCATCACGCCTCGGCGCAATAAGTCACCGTCGGCGCAGCATTGAACAAGGGCTTAGAACGGCGATAGAGCGTGAAGAAATCAGTCTTTTTTGGCAGCCGAAAGTTGATCTTGTACGCTGGCAGATCATCGGCGCAGAAGCCTTGATGCGCTGGCGCCACAGCGAGCTTGGCGACATCAGCCCAACGGAGTTCATTCCTGTTGCAGAACAATGCGGGATGATCGATCAACTAGGCGAGTGGGCCTTGCGTGAAGCTTGCCGCGCTGGCACCCAGGAGCTTGCAGGCTTAACGGTTGCAGTGAACGTATCAGCTTTACAACTGCAATTTGGCGACTATATCCAGTGCTTGAAAAAGGTGCTGTGCGAATCAGGGTTGCCCCCTGCCAAACTTGAGCTTGAACTGACCGAATCCGTATTGATTGACGATACAGACAGAGCAGTTCATATACTCGATGATATTCGCAGTATTGGCGTACGCCTGGCGCTTGATGACTTTGGCACAGGCTACTCTTCACTGTCTTACCTGCGCCGCTTTCCGTTCGACACACTTAAGATAGACAGATCCTTTGTGACCGAACTGCTGACCAAGCCCGATGCAAGAGCCATCGTAAAAATGATCTCCGATCTAGCCAAAGAACTCGGCAAGCGCACTATCTGTGAAGGCGTAGAAACCGTTGAACAGCTCGAATTGATTTGTGCGGCGGGATGCGATGAAGTTCAGGGCTACCTTATCTCTGCACCTTGTGCGCTTATCGATTTTCCTCAAGCGCTGGATCCAGCGTTAAATCCTCATGGCCAAGGCAAGCCAGCCGATTGCCCGTGAGTGCAAGGTCAGTCTGATTTTTTTCAAATACTACGAACAAAGAAAACACGTCTTTGGCATGCAAGTGAAAGATCGATTATGAAAATGCCTACCTGACCTTTGCTGATTTCGGTGTGTGGGGAGAGCGGTTAGCTGTTCTTGGCTCGTTGGGCAATACCTGTATACCGACTACAACATGAGCGATAATCTACTCTCACCTATTTTAACTTTAACTAACCAGAGCGTGAGATGAGAAAAAAACTGACGGGGTTTGCTTGGGTATTGGCGGCTGTGCTTTCCACACCGGTTATAGCTGATGAGTACAGCGAAGCTTATACATGTGGGCTAGAGGCATTTACCGAAGGTGCATCGGGGCCTGTTTCATACTGTGTCGGCAACTCATACGATCCATCAACATTACAGATGAAAGCCTTTGCAGACGCTGAACGAGACTTCAAGGCCGGCAATCTCAACGTGTCAAGCCAATGTCCTTTTGAATTTGCTGTCTGGATGGCGAATGGTAGTCGCTCTGATGGCTTCGAAGAGGGTGCTCAACTTCTCGCCACACTGACAGATGTTGCTAATCTGCTATCAGTCAGTCGAGACGTTTTCCTGTACGACATCAACGGCAACCGGATCACTGCAAGTGTTGCCAATCAATGGTTTGCTCAACAAGATGGCAGCGTCGTGGTGAGCCAGGAAGCGGCGCAACAGTGCCCAGATAAAATAAACTAAATCACTCCGCGACTAAGAAAAGCATCCTTCAAGCCGCATGCTTGCTAGCGTCGGCTACCCCCTCCCCCAGCGCGCACCATGCACTGAGGTATGCGACAACAAAACCCAGAAACAACAAAGCCCCGATTTACGGGGCTTTGAGTACAAATAGTGGCGGAGGGACAGTCCGCCTGGTATCTGTCCAAGCACTTCCGATAAGATCCGCCAAAGCTAGCAATAACAGGCATTTCAGCCTAACATCCGTCCATAGCTGTTCGAGGCGAAACCCCTGTTTCCGAAGAAAAGTGTGGGAACAAGTGTGGGAATAAATATTTGGCGGAGTAACTTTTAATGGGCAAGCTCAACCCCAAACAGTTAGAGAACCTGGGCGACCCCGGCACTTATGAGGATGGCGACGGCCTGCGCCTGGTCATCAAAAAGACCGGCCGTAAGTATTGGGTGCTGCGCTACCAGCTCAACGGCAAGCGCCGTGATATGAGCTTGGGCGTTTATCCCAACGTTTCGCTGAAGGCTGCCCGGAGCAAATCAGCCATACATCGTGAACGGATCAGCGCCGGCATTGACCCGATCGACGCGGCGAATGCCGAGCGTGTAGCCAATCAGGCCGCCGCCATCGTCGAAGCTGCCAAACAGATCACCTTTGACAGCGTGGCTGCTGATTACATTTCTGCCCACCGCCCCGGCTGGAAGAATGCCAAGCACGCCCAGCAATGGGAAAACACGCTTGCCACTTATGCATCTCCCTTCATTGGCAGGCTGTCACCGGGCGAGATAACCACCGAGCATATGCTGAAGGTCCTTCAACCCATCTGGACCACTAAGCCAGAAACAGCCAGCCGCGTGCGCAACCGCATTGAACTGGTATTGGACGCCGCCAAGGCCCGCCGCCTTCGTGAAGGCGAGAACCCCGCGCGCTGGCGCGGGCACCTGGACAAGCTGTTGCCCAAGCGGGAAAAGGTCCAAGCCGTAAGGCATCACCCCGCCCTGCCCTGGTCTGAACTGCCCGCATTCATGACCAAGCTGAAAAAGATGGACAAGGTGACGTTCAAGGCTATGCAAATGACGATCCTCAGCGCCTGTCGCACTAGTGAAGTGCTGGGCGCCATGTGGAATGAAATCGATCTTGAGGCCCGTGTGTGGACCGTACCGGCCGAACGCATGAAGATGCGCAAAGAACACCGCGTACCGCTCGCTGATGCGCTTTTGAAGTTGCTGGAGCAATTACCACGTGTTGACGATAATCCCCACCTGTTCCCTGGCATGAAAACAGGTAAGCCGCTTTCCAACATGGCGATGTTAATGGGACTACGACACATCAAGCGTGACGACCTGACGATGCACGGCTTCCGGTCAACCTTTCGGGACTGGGCTGGGGAATGTACCCCGCACCCGCGTGACGTTTGTGAGCAGGCGCTAGCCCATAGTCTCGGTAATGCCGTAGAGGCGGCCTATCGACGCGGGGACCTGTTCGAGAAGCGCCGAGCGTTGATGGATGACTGGGCACACTACGTCACCACTGCGCCAACGGAGAAAGTGATTCAGGGGGATTTTTCAAAGAAATCAGGATGACCAGACCCTTAGTTTGAATCGGCCTAGTTACTTAAAGTGGGGGTCTTTGTCTCATCAAGGTGATTTTCGTCACCACCTGCGTCCTTTCCGGATGCACCATTGACTCGGACGCTGTATCGGGGCCATATAGTCGGCGCCGCCACTCCATTCCGAGAAATTAAAGGAAACCAATGAAATTATTTTTGCTAATTCCGGTACTGTTTCCGTTCGCAGTCTTGGCAACTGAGGCGCCGCCCACCCCGCCAGGCCCCAACCCCATGCAATTTACAGGTAGTGTTGTCACGGTTGTATTTGATGACTCTCAAGGAGAAATCGGGACTCCTGGCAAGGTTGAATATACTGCTTTGGTCCTTGAGGAATCGTTGACTGTTCGAACTGACGTTGGGCATATGGTCACTACTGATCGCGTGCAGTTTACCCAAGACAATGAAGATGTCTTGCCAGATGGGGTAAGAGTGAAGCTCGATTGTGGCTTTGTCATGGGAGCTGAGACCGGCCACCATTACGAGCCGCTGATTTGCGGCAACAGTAAGGTGACTGAGTTACGGTAGAGAGCAACTACTCGCGCTAGACCTCATCTCTCCGCCTGCGAAGGTGGTCTTAGATTCGACGCCGTAGGCGCCAGTTTAGCTTACAGTCGAATGCTGGATTTGCGCAGTGAAGTCTACTCATCGCGCTGGACCGCGCCATTAACGCGGAACGCATCAGACGAACCACTGGGATCTGAAAAGGCTCACTAACTTCTTGAGTTCGACCAGACTAGCCCGACGGGGCGAAAAGCGGTCTTCCCACCCGCTTGGCTGGTTGGTTTTTTGGGAGGCCTGGGAGGGCGGTATAGTGAAGAAACTTCTCAAACTGAAAGAGTGGTTAACCGTAAAAGAGGCGGCCAGGTACCTTTCAGCTGCTGCTGAGGAAGTTATAACTGAGGCGGATATTCTTCAGCTCAGTCTGGACGGCCACCTAACTCTATCAGTCAATTTCGTGAACCATGCGCTCGGACGACCATTGAGAATAGGGACGCTGAATGATCAAACTGAAGTAAGTCAACTGGCCGAAGATTACCTATCTATGCACCACAATCCTGATGTGCCAGGAGATGAATACAAAATAGACCTAACCGATTTTCTGCGCAAACCTAGGGGCGTATTGTTGCCCAATGGAAAGGACATTTTGATTTTTGAGGGTGACATCCAAAAGCCAGAGGAGCTAGAAGGTATTTGGGACCTGCTAATGCTTGGAACCGAAGCGCTCGACGTTACACATGCCTACCAGAAACTTAATGGCGGGCCGTCCGTTGATCTGGTATGCCTAGACGGGCCCTTGGTATCAAGCCATGACCGAACGCGAATGTATCAACTACTAGACAGCTTCGTGCGCGAAAACGAGCCAAGCAAGTCCGAGCAATTACCGAAGGTAAAACGAAAAGTCTCTAAAGAAACCAGAGAAGCATTAGACCGGCTTTACGCAATACTTGGCCCTGGTCCCAGCGTCGACCCAAATAAGCCCTCGCTAAAGAAATGGAGTAGCGAAAGGATTTACTACCCTGCCGGCGGACTGCCAGAGGACAGCACTTTTGTCGTAAGAACTGCGGCACTTCGTGAACTTGAAAGTAAGCTACTGGCTGTAGAGGTGCCGCCTGAAAAACCACTACACCCCAGCGAGCGTAGGAGTGTTGATCGAATTGTCGCCGTACTTGCAGCAATGGCAAAAGTCGATCTATCAGCCCCCTACAAAGCCGACGAAGCGATGCGGCACTTCGCCGCCTCAAAAGGCCTGGAATTACCTAGCAGTTCCGAAACCGTGGTGAAATTTTTAAAGAGCGCAACTAAACAGACATAACCCTCACCGACCCCATTGGGGTTTTGCTCCACCCCATTAGCACACAACCCAAACGACTAGCTGTTGAATGGTCACCGTCCGCTCCACACCGGGGCAAGCCTTGAGGTAACGACGATGACCGTAAACGAACGCACTCACCGCTGTATCTGGCGACTACCTACTGTCAAGGAACGCACAGGCCTTGGTCGATCCACGATTTACGATCTGATGAAGGCTGAGCGCTTCCCCAAGGGCCGCCGCATTGCCGGCAGCAATATCACTGGCTGGGATAGCCTGGAAGTTGAGGCATGGATCGCCAAGCAGTTGGGAGAGGTGGCTTAAATGACAAACAAGAAAAAGGTCGACCCGAAGGCCAGCCCCAAAACACACAACACCAATAATACCAGCGCCAGCGCTCAACGTGCCCGACTATTGGAGCGCCTGCACCTGGAGCCGGTAGATACCTTTACCGCCCGCGATGAAATGAACCTGATGATGCCCGCCGCCCGCATCAAGGAACTACGCGACGCCGGCCACAACATCAAAACCCAACGCATCACCAAGACCGACCAGCAGGGCCGCAAGCATCACGGCGTAGCGCTGTATTACCTAAGCCAGTCGGAGGCGTAACCCATGAGAAGCAACCAACACTGCAAAACAGCGGTGACGCTACCGGCTTGCCTGGCGAACGGTCGGCACCTATTGCTGGCGCTGCAACCGGCTGGCCCTGATCTGGTTTTATTGCTGACGCTGGAGGTGCTGTTGTGGACTATCTGAGAGCGTTTTTATATGCCCTGCAAGCGGTCTATGGGCCGATGGATATTCACCTAGTAGCCAACGGTCTGATTCATCGTTTCACCGTGCCCGGCGACCGACCCGGCAGCAATAACGGCTGGTACGTCCTGCACGCTGGCGTCATTGCATCTGGTGCCTTTGGTAGTTGGAGAACATCCGACTGTCACACCTGGACCAGCCGGGAGCCTGCCGACCTACGCGAAGCTGAACACCTGCGCCAGCAAATGGAACAGGCCCGACAACAACGGGAGGCCGACCAACGCCAGCGCCAGCAGGCTGCCGCCGAGTATGCCCGCAAGCTGTGGCGTGACGCCCGCCGCGCCGATCCCGAACACCCCTACCTGACCGCCAAGGGATGCCGACCGCACGCCCTGCGCCAATTGGGTGATGCTCTGCTGGTGCCACTGACCCACAAGGGCGAGCTGCTGAACGTGCAACGCATACACCCCGACGGCAGCAAGCGTTTTCTGTCTGGTGGCCGCGTTAAGGGCTGCTGTAGCCCGCTGGGACTCATACAGGCAGGCCAACCGCTGTACCTGTGCGAAGGCTGGGCAACGGGCGCGACACTGCACGAGAGCACCGGCCACCCGGTCGCCTGCGCGATGAATGCCGGCAACCTTTTATCAGTCGGGCAACAACTGACCCGCACCCACCCTGACGCCCTGCTGATCATTGCCGGAGACGACGACCGCCAGACCGAGGGCAACCCCGGCAAGCGTGCTGCTATCACCACTGCCGCGACCCTGGGCTGCGGCCTGATCCTGCCGCCCTGGTGCGGTGATGAACCCCTGACCCTGACCGACTTCAACGACCTGCGCCAATGGCAGGAGGGCAAGCAATGAACCTGATACCCGAAGCGCAAAGCCCCATTCAAATGGCCATCCGCAATCTGGAGCACGATGCCGGCGCACTGTACGCCCCTGCTGTACTGGAACAACTGCGCGAAATGCGAAGCAAGGACCCCGCCGCTTTTGCTCGCCTACGTCTGCAAGTGAAAGCTACCAAGCATCTGAGCATGGTGGAGTTCGACCGGCTTACGGCTGGCAGCAAGGACGATGCAGCACCCGAAGCCGCCATATTCCCCGAAGTCGAAGCATGGCCCGACCTGGTGGATGGTGCCGACTTGCTGGACGACATAACCCACGCCCTGGCCCGCCATGTTGTCGCTGACAAGGAAACACTGCGCGCCGCTGCATTGTGGTCTGCATTCACTTGGCTGGTGGACGCGGTACAAGTGGCCCCCATTGCGAACATAACCGCCCCTGAAAAACGCTGTGGCAAGTCCATACTGCTCACCGCCTTGGGCAAGCTGGCCTATCGTCCCTTGCAAGTGTCCAACATCGCCCCAGCCGCCTTATTCCGTTCAATCGAACTATGGGCACCGACACTGCTGATTGACGAGGTAGACGCCTTTTTAGCGGCCCACGAAGATGCACGCGGCATTCTCAACTCTGGCTTTACCCGTGACAGTGCAACGGTAATTCGTTGTGTGGGCGACGATCACACGCCCACCCCGTTCAACGTATGGGGAGCCAAAGCGCTGTGCGGTATCGGTAAGATTGCCGACACCCTGGCAGACCGCAGCGTGCCCCTTCGCCTGCGCCGCCGTACAGCAGGCGAAACCGTGGAAAGCCTGCGCCATTCTGACCCTACCCTGTGGGAACAACTGCGCGCCCGCCTGGCCCGCTTTGCATTGGATAGCGCCAGCACCATCGCCACCGCCAGACCGGCACCGATACCCGGCCTGAACGACCGTGCTAACGATGCTTGGGAGCCCCTGTTATCCATTGCCGATCTGGCCGGGGAGCACTGGCCGAAATCAGCCCGGCATGCCGCCATAGCGCTGCACGGCCTTGAGGGCGAATCGCCAAGCGTGGGTGCCGAACTGCTGGCCGATGTTAAAGCGGTGTTCGACGCCAAGAATGCGAACAGGATATTCAGCGCCGATCTACTCACCGCATTACTGGCAGACGATGAATCGCCGTGGGCAACATGGAACAGGGGCAAGGCTATGACACCCCGCCAACTGGTAAGCAAGCTGGCGGACTTTGGCATTAAATCCAAGGACGTGCGCCAAGGCGCTGAGGTAAAGAAAGGCTACCACCTGGAGCAATTCACAGACGCCTTTATCCGTTACCTTTCTGCTGACTCCCCCGCTCAAAGCGCTACACCGCTACAACCCAGCAACCACGCGGGCTACAGCGTAGCGGAAAGCGCTACAGACACCCCCGCAAAAACACCTTCCGCAACACGCAAAGCCACGGCTCGCGGGGCTTGTAGCGGTGTAGCGGATAGAACACCCCCTATCAGGGAAAAAGAAGAGCAAGGCGCGCTATTTGGTGGCGTGCTATGAACACCGCCGCCCTGATCGAACAGGCAAACACGGCGGGCATCATGCTGGCGCTGAATGGCGACGGCCTTGCCTGGAGCGCCAGCAAGGAACCGCCGCCCGAACTGCTGACCCAGCTACGCGAAAGCAAAGCCCATATCGTCGAGCACCTACGCCAGCAGCAACGCGCCTGGCTGGACCGTGTGGCCGTCTTGTTGGATACCAGCGCCAGCACACTGCTGGAGCATGAATTGATCGACCTGGACGACCTGGCGGAGCAGTACCGTATGCACCCACGCTTTGCCGCCCGGCTGATCGAGACTAGCCCGGCATGGCTACGGGTTCGCCTGGTACGAGACGAGGTACGAGCGCCCCACACGCGGGAGGTGCGTACCCAGTGCGTACCGCCCGAAGTTAACAGCGTTAACACCCCCACGCGGGAGAACAGCGCCAGCAAGCGAAGCGCACCGGAGTGGATTGCAGCGCGTGACGCTTTTCACAGCCATGCAGTAGGCAACTGCAAGGCATGCTACCCCCCAGCAGGCCGCTATTGCCCGACCGGCTTAGCTTTGCTGGCGCTGTATCAGGGGGCAATGCCATGACCAGTACGAACGAGCTGCGCAAGCTATGGCGGCAATACCACTTGGCCAATCAGGCCCGCTATCAGGAGTGGGGGGAACGTGGCTACTGCCACCCACCCCCGGCGTCTGTGCCCTTCCCTGACGAACTGGACGGCCTGACGTGCGGTGCCAAGACCAGAGCCGGCACACCCTGCAAACGCCGTGACCTGTATCTGTCTGGCCGCTGCCGCCTACACGGCGGCCTATCGACTGGGCCAAAGGGCAAAGCACTAACCCCATGAGAGCGGCAAGATTGGGGTAAGGCGAAACCCCATGAGAGGTTGTCAAAAGTTAACATTTTCGGAGTCCCTAAACGGGGCGCTGCCCCCATTTGCGAAACAACCCCATGCAATGCACGCAGCAGCCCCCCCCGTTACCCTCACGTTAGATAACGTTATCCCACCATTACGAGACTTCCACCAATGGTGGCTATTAAAGATGCGTCCAGCACTGAGCGTATCTACCGCGACCTAACCGCAGAGGCCGCTGGCACCCCCCCATTGGGTCCTCCCTGCCACCCCCTGGCACGCGGGTAATTCGCGGCCCGACGCTGCACTACATACCAGCCAGCGCCAACAGTAGGTTGTTATTTCGTTGTCACCGTGTAACAGCCCCTGCACCCGGCCTAACGCGCAACAACATCACAACCAACACCGGGGGCCTATCCAACACCATGGCCACGGCAAAGCGGAGACCGCACCCGATCCCATGCACAGATTATTTTCCCGGCCATGAAAAATGTTAACCCTCGACGTTAACAGGCAGGCCGGGGGGGGGAGGGTCGAAACTCTAGCCAACTGACCACGGCAGCCGCCTGCAAAACTTTTTTCACATTAACCCGTAGATTTTTTGAATTACGAAACGGCAGAGCGCGACAGCGTTAGATGCAAGGACGGGGGCGGGTGAAAAGTTCAGGCCAACGGCAACCCGAACGACGGGGGGAACCGTTTTTCTGTGTCCACAAAATCCGCATTCTGGCCCATTGGGGAAACACCCCACGCATGCACCCGTTAAATGTGATGGAAACCCACTTTTAAAGCTGGCAGCCGGGCGTGCATGACCACTATCAGCGGTCACGCGAAGCAATAGTGTGGGAACAGCTGTGGGAACAACTGGAGTCAGAAACAACAAAGCCCCGAATTACGGGGCCTTGAGGTCGAATAGTGGCGGAGGGACAGGGATTCGAACCCTGGGTAGGCTATTAACCTACGCCGGTTTTCAAGACCGGTGCATTCAACCGCTCTGCCATCCCTCCACGGCCGGCAATACTACCGGAAAATGCTGATGAGTCAATGGGGTACAGCATAAAAGAGACCAACTTATTGCATCTTTTGCTGTCCATTTAGTTGGTCCCGGCAGGCTTTGCACATGAATAGAAATAGTTCGGTATCAGCCTTACCTTGATTTGACATCGATTACCCGTATTATCTGGAAGTAACTAATGGATCATTTGATTTACCTTCACAGGAGCTGTGCATGAACATGCAAGAACGCCATACTACGATGCCACACAGCGGTGTGAACGAAGCGGAAGTCAGCAAACTCTTCCGTAATACGTACACATTGCTGGCCATGACCTTGGCTTTCTCGGCCCTGGTCGCTTTCGTTTCCATGAGCCTTAACCTTCCCTATCCCGGCATCATTGTGACGCTGGTAGGTTTTTACGGCCTGTTGTTTTTGACCACCAAGCTGCGTAACTCTGGCTGGGGTCTGGTCAGCACCTTTGCTTTCACCGGCTTCCTTGGCTACACCCTTGGTCCTATCCTGAATGCCTACCTCAACATGCCTAACGGCGGCTCGGTAGTCACGCTGGCTCTGGGCATGACGGCTCTGGTCTTTTTCAGTCTTTCAGCCTACGCCATCATCTCGCGCAAGGACTTCAGTTTCCTGTCCGGCTTCATCATGGCGGGCTTTGTCGTACTGCTGGTAGCCGTTGTTGCCAGTTTCTTCGTGCAGATCAGCGGTCTTCAGTTGGCCATTTCTGCCGGCTTTGTGCTGTTTTCTTCTGCCGTCATTCTCTATCAGACCAGCTCGATCATTCACGGTGGTGAAGACAACTACATCATGGCGACCATTACGTTGTTCGTCTCGATCTACAACCTGTTCCTCAGCCTGCTGAGCCTGATTGGCGCCTTCAACGACGACTGATATCAGCGAGTAGGATATAATCAATGGCTCGCCAGAATTGGCGAGCCATTTTTGTTTGAGAGTCGCTTAAACGTCATGAAATTTGCTATTGCCCTGCTTGCCGGGCCACAGGACCCAGCTGCCCGCAGCGCCCTGAGCTTTGCCCAGGCGGCGCTTGATGGCGGTCACCAGATAAGTCGATTGTTTTTCTATCGCGATGCAGTGCACCTTGCATCAGACTTGGCAGTGCAACCGCAGGACGAATCAGATATTGCCCGCGAGTGGCGTGAGTTCATCAGTAGCAACGAGCTGGACGCCGTAGTCTGTATTGCCGCAGCGCTGCGTCGCGGTGTGCTTAACGAGGCAGAGGCCTCTCGCTGGGAGCGCCCCGTGGCCAACAGTGGTCAGCCGTGGGTGCTATCGGGACTGGGCCAGTGGGTAGACGCCATGCAATCGGCTGATCGGGCGGTGACTTTTGGCAGCTGATTTGAAAAGCCTACTGGTGATAAGTCGACATCCGCCAGCAGCACAAGCAGCACGAGAGGCATTGGACCTTGCTCTCGCCGCGGCCGCTTTTGGTGTGCCGGTCAGTCTGCTGTTCCTTGATAGCGGTGTAATGCAACTGCTTAAAGGCCAGGAATCTGCCCTGATCAAACAAAAATCACTGACTGCCAACCTCAAAGCGCTGCCTATCTTTGGGGTTGAAGATCTTTTCGTTTGCCAGCATTCACTTAGCGAACGTGGCTTGCAGTCCAATCAACTGCTTCTCCCGGCAAAACCGGTTGAGGGGGCTGAAATTGCCGCACTGCTTGAACAATACGATCAGGTGGTCACGCTATGAATGTCCGGTTTGAGGGAGTTTGAGCATGTTGCATGTTCTGCGCCATGCGCCCCAGGATAGCAGTCGTTTCGCTAGCACCTTGCGATCAATGGGACCTGAACAGGGGTTACTAATGATTGAGGATGGCGTTTATAGCCTACTGCCAGGCACCAGTTCAAATAGCGCACTGCAACTACTGCCCGCCAGCGTGCGTCTATATGTCATGGAGGCCGACGTTAGCGCACGTGGCCTGGCAATTGATGATCTGCCCAAGCGAGTCAAATTGATTGATTATCCGACCTTTGTTCAACTGTGTACCCAGTACGACAAGGTGCTCAGCTGGTGAGCCATATACTGCTGGTTGATGGCGAGGCCATAAAAGTCGACAAGGAAGGCTTTTTGCTGGACTTGCAGGATTGGTCTGAGCCGGTTGCTGCCGCATTGGCTGAACAGGAAGGGATCATCCTGACACCAGCTCATCTTGAGATTATTCAAGTACTGCGTGATTTCTATCACACCTATCAGCTGTCGCCCGCCATGCGCCCATTGGTCAAGTATGTTGGCCAGCAACTAGGTAAGGACAAAGGCAACAGCCTTTACTTACTGGGCCTGTTTCCGGGCAGCCCGGCCAAGTTTGCGGCCAAAGTCGCAGGGCTGCCCAAGCCTGACAATTGCCTCTAGCCGGTCCTGGTCAACAACCAGACTCTCAGGCTTCAGGCAGGGTCGTCAGCACTACTAGCTGATCGCCCTGCTGCAACCTCAAGGGTTGATCGCGTGGCGGATTCAACTGCAGCCTGCGGCCCTGCTCGTCCGGTTTATTGCGATAAATCCCCAGGGCGGTTTCGCCCTGCAACGCGATCACGGCTTCCAGGTCAGCAAAGGTAGTAACACTTTGCATTGAGTAGTCGCTGCTTTTACAAAAGACAATCTGCGCGCCACCCGTGGTAAAGAGTTCTTCCAGCATCAGCCCCAGCTCTCGCCGCTGGGCTATCTGCGCCATTAAATGGCTGAGGATCATAGGACTTACAATACTTTCCCCGCGCTTACGCACGACTAATGCATCGTTAGCCGGGTCACTGAGTTCAAGTAGTATCTGCGGCTTGTGGCTGCTCTCGAGCAACAGCTCATCAACCACCAGGTAACCCACCATGGCCCGCGCATCCGCCTCTTCACCCGAGTCCATGCGATCAGACGAGAGCAGCAAGACGCTGTCAAAGCGCTGCTGCAAGAGGCCGCGCAGCGCGCCCTCTACCATGTAGTCGGCTTGAGTATGTTGGCAGCTGACGCCCGCGGTGAGGTCGCTATAGGCGCTTATCTCTTTGGTTCGCTCGAGGGGATCGATCACCGCAACCACATGCACTTCAAAATGATACCCGGTATAACCGGCTAACTCATGAATAAGCGCGGGTACCCGTCGGTTCCAGCCCAGTATCAGCATACGTCGCAAACCGCCCGACTCGGCCTTCGGCTGGCGTTGCGGTCGCTGCAACGGACGCAGCGGCTGTTCCGTGTTGTTCTGTGGTTCGGCGTGGGTGTAATCACGCGCCAACATGACTATCTTGTCACCCTGACGTATGACCTCATCACTCGGTGCGTTCAGCCAGGTCCGCCAGCTGTCGCCGTGCGGTCGCATCAAACCACACAGAATAGCCTGCGGGGCATGTCTGCCGATCTCGCCAAGAGACTGGCCCACGCAGTTGTCAGTGGAGCGAATATAGAATTCATTACCCTCGTGGACGGTCATCACCTCGCCGAATAGCTCTGACATACCGGGATGAACCAGAGATTGGGCGAATAGCCGGCTAACCATGGCGTCACTGGCAACCACTTCAAGCGGACCTGAATAAGCTCTGCGCAATACATTCAGTTTGCGCATATCGTCGATCTCGGCCACCACATAGGGCGGCGCGGTGCCCCGCAGATGCGCCTGCGCCTGTAACGTCAGCAAGGCCTTGATGGTTTCCACATCACCGGTCAGCAGCTCATTGGCACTCTGGTTACGCCCCGGTATCAGCACCACGGCGGCCTGCAGGCAGGCGACGCGATCCAGGTCTTCAGGTTGCAGTGACGTGCCCGAGCGCAAAATAATGTTACTCATGGAGCGCCGAATAAGAGGGATTTCTCTCAGCTCCTGCACGCGATCCGCATTGATCTCATCAGCCAGAATCACCAGCCGCAGGCGCTTGGTATCGCGTGCACGCAGGAGGCGTTGAATACCACCACTCACGTCTAGAATTTCCTGCACCAAAGGTATAGTACGGTTAGTCCAGCCCAGAATCACAATGTGATCAGTTACCGTAACCGGCGTCAGCCCCTGCTCCAGCTTGACCATGACATCAATCAACCAGCGGGTCATGATCGCGACCAGAGCGCCGAGAAACACCACATAGCCACTGACCGTCAGCGCGGTAGAGACAATACGCCGCCAGGTGCCCTCATCATCGCCCAGATATCCGGGGTCTGTCAGGCGCAAAAACGCCCACCAGACAGAGTCTGCCAAGTTGCTACCATCAGGCGCAGAGGGCCAGGCCAGCCAGCCCCCGATCAATGAAATCAGAGCGATAAAAGCAGCAACGACCAACAGTTGATAATGCGCTCCCTTGATGAACTGCCGTTCCACCAGGTAACGCAAACGATCAACGAAGGAAAATGGCAGCATTCAGGGAGCCTCTTTGCTCTGGGGGTGTCTGATTCTTAACGGAGCAGGTAAATCCTGCTAGATTGATCGCACATCAACCGAGTACTCATCCAGCAAATACTATGGCAAACGTTGAACACATTATCGGCTTGGCGCTGGTCGTACTCTACTGGCTTTTTACTGCGGCCGTCACGCTGCGCGTCGTAGCCAAGCGTAACCCTGTCAGCGTTACGCTTTCCTGGCTATTGGTGATTTATATACTGCCGATTTTCGGCGCGGCACTCTATTTGATGCTTGGCGAGCTAAATCTGGGTAAGCAGCGAGCGCAGCGGGCCGAGTCGATGGTTGAGCCTTTTTTACAGAGCATCGCTACTGATTTCTCTGCCACCAAAGCGCCTATCAGTGGTGGCTCGCTAACCCAGGGCATTTATCAATTGCTATCAACCCGCATGGGCATAGGCGCACTCGGGTATCGGCAGATGCAGTTACTGGATACCCCCGAGCTGATTTTCTCGCAACTCTGTGCCGACATTCGCGCTGCGCGTAACCGAATTCATATCGAGACCTACATCTGGTTCCCTGGTGGTCGTGTTGACGAGCTCGCCGAGGAGCTGATCAGCGCCAGCGTGCGTGGCGTTAAAGTGTCGCTATTGATAGACCACGCCGGCAGCCGTCCGTTCTTTCGCTCCAGTTGGCGCAAGCGGCTGATTGATGCGGGCATTGAAGTGGTGCCCGCCCTGCCCGTTCGTCTCTTGCGCGCACTGGTCCAGCGAATCGACTTAAGGCTGCACCGCAAACTAATCGTCATCGACGGCGAGATTGCCTACAGCGGCTCAATGAATATTGCCGACCCGTTATATTTCAAGAAGGAAGCCAAGGTCGGCGCCTGGGTGGATATCATGTTGCGCCTGGATGGACCGGCTGCTCGCGGGCTGGATAAGGTTTTTGCCTGGGACTGGGAGGTGGAAACAGGACTTCGCCGCCTCGAACCGGCCCCGCCTAGCGCGCCTGCTTGCTACAAGTGGCTGTCCATATTGCCATCCGGACCGGGCGTGGGTGACGATCTGATCGGCCAAGCGGTGCTATCGAGCATCTATCGCGCCAATGACAGTATTACCATCAGCACACCCTACTTTGTTCCATCTGAAGCGATATTCAACGCTCTGTGCCAAGCGGCAGAACGTGGCGTTCGGGTAAAAGTATTGCTGCCGGCGCGCAATGATTCGAAACTGGTGGGTTGGGCCAGCCGCGCGTTTTACCAGCGTTTTCTGGAAGCGGGCGGCGAAATCTATCGATTCGCCGGCGGGCTGCTGCATACCAAGGCGATGCTGATGGATGATCAGCTGGCGCTTGTTGGCAGTGTTAATCTGGATATCCGAAGCTTGCAGCTGAACTTCGAGCTAACCGTCGCCCTCTTCTCGCCAGAAGGCTGTGCCAGTATTCGAACACTACTCGATGGATACGAAGCGGCCAGTGAGCGGCTGCTGCTGGCAGACTGGCAGCAGCGCTCTCGCGCCTCGCGCGTGGTTGAGCGAGGCGTATTCTTCCTTAGCCCGCTGCTGTAGAAAACCCGCAGAAAAATCATAAAGCGCATTAGCACGCAGCCTGAAATAAAACCTGAAAATCAGGTTGCTTTCCGGGCGGGGAAGATTACAATCCTTAATGAGTTTGATTATCATTATGGATAAGCCCATGAAAGTATACCTGCTGCCCGTTAGCTTCACTGTTGCCATGATGAGCCCAATCATGGCAACTGCAAGCCAAGCCAACAGTACATCAGCCAGTTCTCGTCACGCCGCCGTAAGCCAGCTTAGCGCCCATAACCAATCGCTGCAGCAGTTGGTAAGCGCACCGCTGGACGTTGCGGCCTTAGGCTTGATTGACGAGTTGAGTTACCAACTGGAAAGTGATTTGCTGCTATTGGGCACCCCTTCTGCGCCCATCGCAGCACCCCTGGAACAGCTGCACCAGGCGGTAGAACACCAGGACAGTAACGCCGTGCTTGTGCACGCCGCTGCCTATTTAAGCGCAGCACAGCATTGGCTGGGACACTCCACCGCCTAAGCGCATCCGGCGGCCCAGGTTTTAGAGCTGACCCTCTATCGGCAGCCACCCCAGCGTCCAGCTCATAAAACGCCTGAAGGCACCTGCCTCAGGCTCCTTGCTCCATGTCTTACCGTCCGCCTGCCACTGAAGATCATGGTTTTCATTCAAGGAGACTTGATACGCGAAGTCATCGGACGTCCAGCGGTTAAACAGATCAACCATTTCCTCGGCAATAGCCTGCTGCTCAATATAAACACCCGCCTCGGTATTGAGCTTTACTGAACGCGCGTCCAGATTAACCGAGCCAATAAAAACGGCTTTGCGGTCAAAGACAAAGGTCTTCGCGTGCAAGCTGGCCAAGGACTCACCAAGAAACGGACTGGCACGCTCCTGCTGGCCTGCGATCGGCCGCAACTCCCATATATTCAACCCGCCTTTGAGTAATGAAACGCGGGACTTAGCGTAGCCGCTATGTACAGCCAAGACGTCAGTAGTGGCCAACGAGTTGGTCAACACCGAGATACTCACTCCCTGCGAATGAATATCCAGCAGCATGTCTTCGCCCGTCTCAAGTGGAACAAAATAAGCCGATGTGAGCAGTAGCTCGCTACGCGAGGCTCGTAACTTTTCCAGCAACCTGCGCCCGAGAAAGGCCGTTTCGTTGCCGTCGCCATGCGGATCGGATTTGGATGGGTCGTCGTAAAACCATTCGGCATGCCCCCAGCGCCAGTTCAGAGTGCCGTTGCTCATATCGGTTATGAAGGGTGATCGGGCAGCGGCCTTGAGGTAGGGATCATGCTGAAGCTGAAGGTTACGCGACCCTAATGTGGCACGCATCGATGCCAGCGCCTCGGCGTCTGACTGCTTGGCCAGGGTGGCGATCGGGATAGCAATACCGCTATTCCAGAAGTTATCGAAGCTGTCAGAGGCGGCGTCAGCTATCGAACCGATGCCCAAAACATCTACATCCTGAAAATCAACATCGCTGAGGGTAAAGTACTCATCACCGATATTGCGGCCGCCGGTAATCAGAGCACGATTATCCGCGACCATCAGTTTGTTATGCATGCGATAGTTGATACGACCAAATTCGCCCAGCGTGCTTAACGACTTGAGCCATTCATTACGCAGGCTCAGCGGATTATACAAACGCACTTCAACGTTAGGATGCTGGTCAACCACCGCCACCTTCATATCTTCCAGGCTACTGCCGATATCATCCAACAATATCCGCACTCTAACACCACGATCGGCAGCTTTAAGCAGGTGTTCGGCTATCAACCCGCCGGTAATATCCGTGTTAAAAATGTAGTACTGGATATCCAGACTTTGATCGGCCATGTCGATCAATTTGAGCCGCGCAGCCAGCGCATCATTACCCTTATACAACAAGGTAAATCCCGACAGCGACTCATCTGCTGGCTGCTCTTTGGCGACATACTGGCTGAGGCGCGTTTGGGGGTCGGCTGCCATGTAATACGAGGGCAATTCAGTGTGGCTGACGCCCTGTGTAGCACAGCCCAACAGAACACTGGAAAGTGCCATCAACCCCAGTACGCGCATATCAGCATCCTTTGTCGTTTGCCCGATCTTACTGACTGCGATCGGGCAATATTGGTTCCAATGGCTATCTAGGCTCCTCGTAGGTATCGGTTACCACCAATTGATAGTCAAAGCGGCGCCCGCCTCTATTATCGATGATGACATAACCGGCTCCGGTCGGCTTCAAGCCCTGAGTATAGGCTGCACTGTAAAGTGCACGCCAAGCCCCCTCGGCTGTCTGGGTCTGCGGCTGATAATGCAGGCTCAGCACTAATTGTTCCGGCTTCTGGTTGATACGATAACCAGCGATATTGGCGAGCGCCCCTTCAACAGGAAAGCTAACCTGAGGCTTGAGCAACTCGGGCGTATTGTCGGCGAGATTATCGAATACCAGGTTCAGCGGTCCTGTTATTCTCCCGCCAGCTTTGCGCTGCGCCGCCATGGCGACACTGATAGCCAGTGGGCCCACTTCATCCTTCATATCTTCCGGCGCTATCTCCGCTGGCCGTCCAAACAAGGTCATGGGTGCCCGAGTCAACAAGCGTATTGCATACTCGGTACCATCATCGCGGATGGTAAGTTCATCGCCACCGCGAATATCCACTACATTCTGCGACCCCGCGGGCAACGGCGCATAAGTTGCCTTACACAGGTCAGAGGCGCGATAGCGCTCCTGGTCACTTTGCGTCAGCAGCGCGTTTTTTTCCAACTGCTCACAAACCTGCTTGTCGTAGCCGCTCCAGGCCTGGCGCGCTGCGCCAGCATCCACCAGGAGATCGATCATTGCGCTGCCCGCCTCCCCAGCCGCAATCAGCAATGCGGTCTGCGGTGACGACTCAGCTGCGCGCCGATCAGGACCACCTACGCCCACGCCTGGCTTGCGCTGGGTTTGCGCATGAATATTGGTACCTGCGTCCAGCAACAATCGGGCACTCTGGGGCTGATCAACCTGTGCTGCAGACATCAATGCGGTCTTGCCCCAGGCATTACTCTCATTCACAGCAAATCCTCGCTGCAAGAGCAATGTCACAGCTTGCGGATCTGCTACAGCAGCCATCAAGGCAGTATCACCGTCTGCGCCAACACCCCGTTGTGCGCCCAACACGCGGGTTTCATAGTCGACAAAATCGCTGACTACTGACAATGGTGCGCCGTTGAGTAGCACACTATGCAAAGTGGCAAACTGACGCCCCTGCTCCAGAGCTCCGGCCTCCGGTGCTATCGCATAGCGCGGGCGGTATTCGGCAAAGGGCGCAGCAGGCGCACTCGGCGGTGCTGACGGCGCGTAGAGATTCTCCATAGCGCGGGCAAAGGTTTCGTGGAATAACAAATCTGCCGCAGTCACGGCCTCCTGCGAATTCAAGCCCTGGTCGGTAAATATGGATACCAGCTCCTGATGCGCAGGCCGTAGCATCGGCATAACCCGGCGATACAATCGCTTGGTGGCTACATTGCGTTCTGACCACTCAAAGAACTGATTCATGGCCATATCGTGACGGGCGCGAATGGCGGCCTCGCGACCGTTACGTTCAAGCTGGTCAACGCCCAGTAACGGCAGATTGAGCAGTGTCCATTGACGTTCTTTCCAACGCTGTGAGAGGTCGCGTCGTTCTTGCTGCGAATAGCCGAGCAATGGATCGCCAGCGAGCAGGGTCAGCGCCTCATCCAGCGCGCTGTAGCTGGGTAAGCCCCGCAGCGTATTGGACCTGGGTGGTGTCAGGTAGGTTTGAAACAGGCACTGCGGGGTGACAGTCCCCTGCAAGCCGTAAAGACCAGCATAGGCTGACTCGCCTCGGGCCGCAGGCGAATAGAAGCCCCAGGTTTCATTGACCAGAGCCCAGTTTTCACCCTGGTAAGTGAATACGTCAATACTGCCGTAATCGCCCGTTTGCGATGAGGAAGCATAGGCCCGCCCGCCATAATTGGGTTGTTGGGCGACCCAGCGCGGTAACAAGCGATCATCCATCACCACCTGACCATTAATACGCAAGCCTCGCGCCCGTTGCTGATACCCCGCATACAAACCGGCATCATACAATTCAACACTGACCTGCTGCCCGTTCAGGTCGACAGCCGTCACAGCTGCGCTACTACCGGCCCTGAGCTGGGCACCCGGCAAGGCCGCAAGATCGATTCGGCCATCAGCCGCCAACGACTGGTTCAACGCATTTGCGACTGTTGTGCAAAGACCATTACTACGGTCCTCAGCAACCCTGAACTCGGCGTAGCTGGCCCAGGCATGACGTTCACGCTGCGGCTGAGGCTGCGGTATCGGCCATGCCTTGAGTTGGGCATCGCGCTGGCGGTACATCGCCTGCAGACACGCAATGGCATTGCTGTCAGCGCTCACATCGGTACGGGTCGCATTGCCCAAACCGCACTGAGCGGCACGACTCAGCAGCCATTGACGCTGATTTGCCTCCAGCACCAGCGCACCCGGCAGGTCAAGCCGGTCGGTTAGCTTGTGCAAATAAACAGCAAGGTCTTTATCCTGCAGCGCCAAGGCATCACTGGCGCAGATCTGGCGATGAACATCTGGCAGCGCCCCTGCACACTCAAAACTGGCCTTGGTATCAGGGTTCAGCGGTGTCAGCTTAGGTGTGAGATCTGGTTTTGGCGGCGGTGGGGGCGCGCTGACGCAAGCACTCAGTGCCGCCAGCGTTGCAGCCAACATCAGGCGTTGATTGATCGACATACTTGTCTCCTGACTAATCTATAAAGATAGCGGTGCCATAAATAATGTATTGCCCAGAGCCATCACCCGGTGGTGCCGGGAAAGGTCCTGCGCTACGAATAGCCTGTTCGGCGGCCCGGTTCAGTACCTCGTCAACACAGCGATCAATCTCGTAGGACAGCATGCGGCCATTGCCATCGACGGTGATCTCGTAGGGTATAGAGCACTTGCGCTTCAAGTCGTTTGGGTCACCCTTATAGCCCGGCGGTGGCTCGTATAGAGCGCCCTCCGGACGTTTCAGGTTGGCAATGACTCGATTCTTTACCGTGTCGGCGTACCCCGATGGCGCCATACGCCCACGGCTGCTTGTTGCCGCGCTGGTTGGCGGCGCTGGTGGCGCGGCCCACTGCTGATTGGCACCAAAACTGTGTACCGGCGGACCACTCGGCTTGGGTGGTGGCGCAGGTGCTGGCGTGGGGCGCTGAACGACTCGAGGTTTGGGTGGTGGCTCAGGTTGTGGTGGTGGCTCTGGTTCGGGCTCCGGTTCCGGTTCCGGTTCCGGCTCGGGTTCTGGTTCGGGCTCTGGCGGCGGAATCTCAACCAACTCAATCGCAACCACCTGTGGCGTCTGCGGCGCGGCGTGTCGAAACTGGCTGCCAAACAGCCACACCAGCAAAGCGGCATGTAAGCCAAGCGAGACCAGCACCACCAGCAGACGCATCGCCCACTGGCTGCTATCTGTCATACGGCTCATCAGGGCTCCAGCTCTTCCGAGGCGACCAGGCTGATACGAGTATAACCGGCCTTTTGCAGCGTGTTCATAACGCGCATCAAGGTGCCGTAGTCCACGGCTTGATCACCACGTAAAAACAATCGCGTAGCTTTGTCGCCCTTGGTTACTGCGATGATCTGCGTTGCCAATGCTGACAGGCTGATGGGCTGTTCCTGCACAAAGAGCTTGCCGTCGGCCTGCACACTTACATAGATCGGTTCGTCTGGCGGCGGGCTCGGTGTGGCCGCATTACTTGGCAGGTCAACCGGCACATCCACCGTGGCCAAAGGTGCAGCCACCATGAAAATAATGAGTAGCACCAACATCACGTCAACAAAGGGCGTGATATTCATCTCGGCGTTTTGTTGATAGTTATGGCGTTTTACCAGCGGCCCGGAGCCAAGTTGAATGCCCATATCAACGTCCTTCGTCAAGCTGGCGCGATGTACTGGCAATCATCTCCGCAGAGAAATTATCCAGCGCACCAACGAAGCCGTTGATATCACGCGCGAACTTATTGAAGATCATCACCGCTGGAATAGCGGCAAACAGGCCAAGAGCCGTGGCCAAAAGCGCTTCCGCGATACCCGGCGCCACCACAGCAAGGCTGGCCGATTTGAGTGTGGCAATGCTGGCAAAGCTATTGAGGATGCCCCATACCGTCCCGAACAAGCCAATGAAGGGAG
This sequence comes from Pseudomonas sp. 5Ae-yellow, assembly GCF_014077575.1. Classification (NCBI taxonomy): domain Bacteria; kingdom Pseudomonadati; phylum Pseudomonadota; class Gammaproteobacteria; order Pseudomonadales; family Pseudomonadaceae; genus Pseudomonas; species Pseudomonas sp. 5Ae-yellow. Next base: position 25,118 of record NZ_JACGWE010000035.1, read on the forward strand.
CGGTAGCACCTATGGTTGCCAGCACCCCCATCATGCTACCCATACGAGCCAAGTCACGCTCCTGCACAATACCGGCGGTTAACGCCATGCGTTGCAGTAAGCGGTTAACCCGGTCGGTTTCGGTTGTTTGTGCCGGCAGGCTCTTGAAGTGCTTCAGTTCTGCCTGCCCCACTTGCCACATCCGGCCCATAGCGCTGTTGTCTGCAGTATCAGCGAGCACGTCCAGCTGTCCCGCGCGGAACGCCTTGAGGAACTGTTGATTACCGCGGCGCGCACGAGTGAATACAAAGATCTTTTCAAACAGCACCGCCCAGGTCAGCAGCGAGCAAAAGACCAGCAGGAGCATGACCGCCTTAACCAAGGGATCAGCCTGCTCAAACATATCGCGCACACCAAAGGACACCGCATCGTCACTCGGTTGCACGGCGATCTCTTGCGCTATGGTCTGCACCCCGCTCTGAGTTCCCTGCACTTCCAACTCGGCTTGTGGTTGAGCCGTGCTGTCCTCTGTTTGCGCCCATACCCAGGACGCTGATAACCCGCCGGCCGCCAACAGCAAGCATAATGAAATCGCCCGCAAGCGGCCGTGCCAGCGACTGGCGAAGAGTGTAAAGGTATGAGTCTGCATGTTGCCCCCGATTGTGATTTTTATGTTGAGGTATTGAGTAAGGCTGTTTAGCTATCAATATTCTGCGGCGTGAGAATCGCGTGAAGGTTGGCCACGTAGTGGGCAAATGCTTCTCTGCCCTTGGCACTGAGGCTCACCCGTGTACGCGGCTTCTTGCCGACGAAATCCTTTTTGATTCGCACATATTCCGCACCTTCCAGCGTGCCCAAATGCGCACCCAGGTTGCCATCGGTGGTATCCACAATGGCGCGCAAAGAAACAAACTCAAGCCATTGGTTGCTCGCCAACGTATTCAGGGCGGCCATGATTTTCAGGCGAACCGGCTGGTGAATAAGGTCGTCTGGTGTCTCCATCAGGTGCGCCTCAACCAGAGACTGGACACGATAAAGGTGCCGCCCCAGGCGAGGGCCAGCCACCACCAATAGTGCACGGTGGCAAAAAGGAAACAGCAGAAACAAAGGATGGCCAGAGAGGTGCCAATAATCAGATAGCGCGGGCGTGACTGAGCACCGCGAATGGCATAAAGCGTGGCAACAAATAGCGGCACGACCATGCTGCCCTGCTGCGGCGTAAGTGGCCACATGACAACGTGTATCAATGCGGCGAACAGCAGCACGGACCCCACTAATACCAGGTAGCGCCAAACGATACCGGGCATGGACTCCTGCGCAACGCGCGCCAAGCGAACGCCAGCCAAAAGACCAACGATCACCACTACCAGCCAGATTAGTAACAAAAGCGAAGGGAAAAGTGCGGTAAAAATACAGCCAAGCAGATTGACTACGCCCCACAGCATTAACTGTCGTGACTCGGCGCGGTAGTCCTGGAAACCGGCAGCACGCGCCTGCACGCTATTGATCGCGCGCAAGGCTGCCGCTGCTTCTTCGGGGGATGGAGACATTGCTCATCTCTATTTTTGTTTTATGCAAAGTACTCTATTGAACAGAGTAGACAAAAACAAGATGTGTCTTGAAATTTTTATTTTTTGATTGTGATAGCTAGCGAGGCCTTGCTAGCGCTGAAGTAAAACAGGCAGAACATACCAAAAGCCAGCACTTACTAAAGAAGCGTTGGGGGCAAAAAAGCAGGCGTAGTTTCCGCAGGGAGGTCTGCGCCTGCCAGTTAATCCAGCATCATAAAAGCCTGCATTTCAGCCAATGATGTTGTACTCACCGCCACGCTCCAGCGCCTTTTTATAAGCAGGACGTGCGTGAATACGCTGCAAAAATGCGGTCAGGTTTGGCCACTTCTGATCGAGCCCACCGCGGGCGGCAGCAGCTTCTAATGGAAAGCTCAGCTGCACATCTGCAGCACTGAAGTCATCTCCCACAAACCACCCGGTCGCAGCCAACTCCGAATTCATGTAGTTCAAGTGCTGGATAATTTGCGGCTCAATAAAGTTACCTTTTACTTTGCCGGCAATGCCCTTGGCGAAAGGTTTGGCAAAAAAGGGCATGGGCGCAGACTCGACCCGATTGAATACCAGCTTGAGCAGCAGTGGCGTCATCGCCGATCCCTCGGCGTAGTGCAACCAGTAGTTGAAACGTAGTCGCTCAGCGGTGCCAGTAGCGGGTGCCAGGCGTCCTTGGCCGTATGTATCAACCAGATATTCAACGATCGCGCCAGACTCTGCCAGGGTCAATTCGCCATCAGTGATCACCGGCGATTTTCCCAACGGATGTATCGCCTTAAGCGCTGCCGGAGCCTGCATAGTCTCAGGGTCCCGCTCGTAGCGCTTCACTTCATACTCCAACCCCAGCTCCTCAAGTAACCAGAGGATGCGTTGCGAGCGCGAATTATTCAGATGATGAACAACAATCATAGGTATACAACCTTGTCTGTATTGGAAGTTAGTTGCACGTGCTATCGCGATAGGATCTTTGCCGCTATGCCGACCTTACGAAGGAACTGGCGTCAGTATTGGCTCAGGCTGCCAGCATCTCACACAATTACGTCCGTCCTGCTTCGCCCGATAAAGCGCCTTATCAGCCCGATCGATCAGACTATACAGGCCCTGCCTCTCGACATCAGCGCTAGAAATATAGCCGATTGAAACGGTCGCGCTCAGCTCGCCTTGGGCAACTGTGAACGTCTGAGTTTGCCATAGTGTGCGTATACGCTCAGCCAATGCATCGATACTCTGACTATTACCCCCTGGTATCAATAAAACAAATTCCTCGCCACCAAAGCGGCACAGCAAATCCTGCGCCCGCACTTGTTGCGACAAATGCCTGGCAAATGCCTTCAGCACCTCGTCTCCGGCGCCGTGGCCATGCGTATCGTTGATACACTTAAACTTATCGAGATCCATCAATAGAAGCGCCACCTCCTCCCGTTCACGCTGGCTGATCGCAAGCTGACGCAAGGCAGACTCTTCAAAGGCACGGCGATTGAGCAAATTGGTGAGTGGATCGCGGGTTGCCTGTAGCTTGAGTTCATCCTGAAGGCTACGGGTAGCCAGAATGACACAGAGCAACGAAAAGCAGTAAACAAATACAATACCTTCAAGGTAGTTGAGCGCCTCTACTGATTCTGCGGCGTCGAGGGTGTCTGCAGCCATATAAACAGGATCAAATTGATACAGTAAAAAGCGGCGCAGATAGATCACAGAGTGAACGCCCCACAAACTACTCCATACCCAAATCAGCGCGCGTTGAGGTATGCGCATGCGCCACAGTTCGACGATATTGAGCAGGCTGACCAGCACCACAATCAAACTGTACAACACTACGCTGTAACGCCATGAGTCACGCAAAACAAAAAACAAACCACCTTGCACCAACAGCGTGAGGCACATTGTCAGCCAGAAGCCATTAATATGCCCGTTGAGGCGGTAGCAGCGCGTCCCCCACAGCCACACGAAGTAACCTTGTGTGATCACAGCGGCGCTAAGCCATAGCGGCACTTGATGTCTCATGCTTTGCAACACCACACCGACGATGATCACGCCAATGCCCAGCGCCCAGTAGCGAATGGCAACAACCTGACGATTCAAAAAGCTGGCTACCAGCAGCCCCAATGCAGAGGTAATCGTGGTTAACGCAAGAACGACCATCAAGGTAGTGATATCAAGCATGGGCAGTCTGTTACCAGGCGTCTATTTTGATTTACAGACTAGCCCCAAGCCTAGATAAACACCACGCGATATAATGGCAAATCGCCTTTTTCTGCTTTAATTTCAACTCTGCTCAGGGTTGTCACAGCCGTCCGCCGGGTGCTCTACCCAAATCAAATCGTCAGTCGCAAAACCTAGCTCGGGTTCTACCCCGTTTCCACGGACGGTTATAAAACAGCTAAGAGCTTTTGATCCTGCGCAGCAACTCTACGTCGCATCCTAGGATTATGGAACCGCTCGATGTATTCAAATAGGTCTGCTCTT
>NZ_JACGWE010000020.1:0-67358 GCF_014077575.1 Pseudomonas sp. 5Ae-yellow
CTCACGGCGGGTCTGCTTACGTTTACCAGCGTATTCGGCGTCTGCAAAGCTCATCTGTTTCATGCGGTGGTCTCGAAAATGGCGCTGACGCATTTTACCTTTTCAGGAAGTCTTTTTCAGACCTTCCCTAGGCATTGGTGGGAGGGTGACGCAGACCCGAGCAAGGTCAATCCGCTGAAGCAGGTTCAGCCCGGCGTTCGTATCAAAGAAACCGAGAAAGATGAGCAGGCCAAGGACTATAACCGTATCCTCGCGCGTATTGTCACTAATCAGACGGTGACACCCCGCCACGGCTGGATAGTAGGTTGCGTTTTGGTAGTGCTGATTATGGCTTGTGCTGCCTTTGGTATCCGTGCCTATCAGCTTAAAAGTATCGAGACAGAAATGGTCTCCAGCCCGGATGTATTTGCTCAACAGAGCTATGAGCAAAGCGCCAGTCCCTTTGACCTTCCCGCTGAGTCGGCTTCGGTAAACGAAGTGTCGGAAGACAGCGCGCTGACCGATAAGATGGACGCCATTCGCAGTGCTTCCTTGATTACCTTTATCGTGCTGTCGGTTATCTATGTGGCTATTCAGGCGGTTAGCGTATGGCTTGCCTCGATATTCGGTTTTGCTGGTGTGGAGTCCAAGAAGGCCTGGTTCTACACGCATAAATTTAATAATGCGGCTGAACTTGAACGCTGGATGGAGACGCAACGTACAAAAATTGCGGCGCATGCAGATCATAAACTGCGCATGCTACAGATGAAGTTGGCTAAGCGAACGACTACTAATAGTGCGGTGCAGACCGCCATTAGTGGTGCGCAATCACGTGACTTTAACGCCTATGTAGTGCGTATGAGAGCTGAAGCCAGTACCCATCAGACGCAGCCAAGCCCTAGTTCGTTTGCGTCAGCGGTTGAGGCTAGCCCCTTGGCCGAACCGGCGGCACCGAAACCGCTTGCTGTAGAGCAGTCTGCCCCCACTGCGGCGCCAGTGCAGCAGACACTGGAGGCATCCCCTGCTGAGGACGCATTGGCGGGCCTGCGCAATAAGGATTTGACTGCATTCAGCGACGAGCAACTGCGCACTGTATGCACTGCCAAAGGCTATGACTTTGCTGCCGTGGCTAGCTTGCGTGCGGATCAACAGTTGCTGAAAGACTTTGATGAGGCATAAATCGATGAATTTCAAGCTGATTACTGCCTGCTTGCTTGGATTTTCATGTTATGCCAATGGGTCTGAGCGTAATGACATTCCGGACTGTTACCAACACGCTAACGTAGAGGAGTTTCGTCAGCCGGGTAGTGGCCGGCAACTAACGGTTATTGTTGATCAAACAGTCTTGATGCCAGAAAGTATTCAGCGGGCCGCGTGGGGGCAAATTGATCGATTCGTGGCGTCAGGCGATGAAGTCAAACTCTACAGTTTTTCGGCTTTTTTGCCCTCCCAGTTTATGCAGCTTCAGTTCTCCGGTGAGCTGAACTCGCCGCTTCCTGAGGCGGTACGAGATGACGTTGGCATGCAGTCGTTGAGAGCCTTCGATGCTTGCGTTAGCGAACAGAGAGCCTTTTTCCAAAAGCGTTTCGGGCGTGAGTTTGTGGCAGTTCTGAGGGCTGCTTCAGAAGATATACCGCGCAGTGAGATATTCCACTCGCTGCGTGATATTGGTTCAGATTTGAAATCCTCACCCGCCCGCGAGCGAGTGATTTTACTTATGTCTGACATGCTCGAAAATAGCGACTTCGGGTCCTTCTATGCCAACCGTCGTATCCGTGATCTCAATCCTCAAGCGGAGCTGGATAAAGTGGCGAGTGTCCAACTCTTTGCTGATTTGGATGGCGCGCGAGTCTATGTTGCCGGTGCTGGCCTGATTACCAAGGATGTAAACCAGGCTTACCGTTCAGGTCGAACGATTGAGCTGCTTGAGGCCTTTTGGCATGGCTACTTTAACGGGTCGAACGCCGAGCTGGTCGCGTTTGGCGCGCCGTCCCTAAACGTCGATATCAAATAATCTTGCTATGGCCAAGCCAGGCTGAGCCTGCGTTTGGCTTTAGTGGGTAGTGCACACTGTCGAGCCCTCGAAAGTGGTGCGCGCGTTACGCCAGTGCCGCATTTAGAGCGGTCAACCACGGCGGTTGACGCTTATCAGCAAAGTCTCTACTCTTCACGCCTGCTTCAGGTTCCCTCTTTTCGCAGAGGGTGAAACTGGGAAGCCGGTGCGTCTGCCCAGCAGACAATTCCGGCGCTGCCCCCGCAACGGTAAGCGATGTTCGCCTCATGGCGATGCGCCTGATGACACCACTGTGCTGTTCATGCATGGGAAGGTTCAGGCCGCAGGATCTATTGATCCGCTCGTAAGCCCGGAGACCGGCCTGTCGCGATTCACAACAGTGCGGTGGGCGCTGTAGGTGCGCGGCCCCTCTATGCTTGTTGCCGTTCCCCTGCCTCCGTCACTGTTATTCTCAGTCAGTGTCGTGCGGGTGGGTACGACGGAGCAATTACGCAGTATGAAAACCTTTTTACGTGCCCCTTTGGCACTGGCCCTGTGCGGCCTGTCTTCTCTTTCCCTTGCCGATACGCTCAGCCTGAATGACCAGGTTGTGACCGCAACGCGCACCAGTCAATCCAATAGCATTGCGGCGACCAGCGTGTTTGATCGCGCCGACATTGAGCGCTTGCAGGCGACCAGCGTGGATCAGGTATTGCGCCGCGTCCCGGGTATCAGCATTACCAACAACGGTGGGCCGGGCAAGGCTATGACCCTCAGTATTCGTGGCACCAGCAAATCGCACGTGCTGGTGTTGATCGATGGCGTTCGTATGGGCTCTGCTACCTCGGGTGTTGCGGCGCTGCAGAATCTGCCGGTAGAGCAAATTGAGCGTATTGAGGTAGTTCGTGGCCCTCGCTCCAGCCTGTATGGCGCAGACGCCATTGGCGGTGTTATTCAGGTCTTTACCCGCAAGGGCGAGGATGGCGGTATCACCCCCTATTTCTCTACGACAGTGGGCAGTGCCCAGCATCTTGGCGGAACGGCGGGTGTTTCCGGCGGTACTGATGATGCATGGTACAACCTGGGCATCAGTAGCCTGAAAACCGAAGGTATCGATGCTCGCCCCTCCAGGGAGCGGGACCATGACGGTTATCGTGAGTTGTCAGGTAGTCTCTCGGGTGGCTATCGCTTTGCTAACGGTCTGCTGATCGACGCTCACTTGCTGCAGGTTGAGTCGCATAACGACTATGACTCTGGTACTGATGCCAATGCTGATGATGTGCTCAGGGTGTATGGCGCTCGTGCGCGCTTTGCGCTGGCGAGCTTCTGGGATGTGACACTGCAGGCCGGTCGCAGCGAGGAGCAGAACGATAATTTTAAAGGCAGTACGTTCAACTCACGTTATGACACTCAGCGCGATAGCTTCAGTTGGCAGAATGATTTGCATCTGGCCGATAACCAGTTGCTGACACTTGGCTATGACTGGCTTGAAGACGAAATCAGCAGCAGTGTCAGCTATCCGGAAAAGGGCCGCTATAACCACGGTCTGTTTGCACAGTACCTGGGACAGGCCGGCCGGCATGACTGGCAGGTCAGCTTGCGCCACGACGATAACGAAGCCTATGGCGAGCACACCACAGGAAGCCTGGGTTATGGCTTTGCGTTGACCGACAGTGTCAGCTTTGCTGCCAGTTACGGCACGGCTTTCAACGCTCCCACCTTTAACCAGCTGTATTACCCCAGCTTCGGTAACCCCGATATTCAGGCTGAAACCGCGAAAAACCTTGAGGTTGGACTGCGCGGCCAGCATAGCTGGGGCAGTTGGTCGGCCAATGCATTCAAGAACGATATCGATGACATGATCTCGACCGTGACTGTTGGCGGCGTCTCGCTGGCCGAAAACGTTGATAAGGCAGAGATCAAAGGCCTTGAGTTCGAGGTGCTTACCCAACAATTGGGCTGGAACTGGCAAGCCAACCTGACGTTGCAGGACCCAAAAAATCGCTCGCACAAAACCACCGATGGTGACCTGATCAGGCGTACGCCTGAGCAGATATTCAACCTGGATGTGGATCGTCGCTTTGGTCGCATCGGTCTGGGTGCCACTGTGCATGCAGAAGGGCGGCGCTGGGAGAATACGTCCAATACCGAAGATTTACCGGGTTACAACACCGTTGACCTGCGGGCTGAATATTGGCTGAGCCATGCATGGCGAGTGCAGGCACAGGTCACCAACCTGTTTGATACCGATTATGAAACTGCCGCAACCTACCAGCAGCCAGGCCGCGCGGGGTATCTGACCCTGCGTTATCAGGCGATGTAGGTTCGACGGTTCGATTTCGCATGCCGTCTCAAGGGGAGTCGGCAGCATGGGACGTCTGTGGTCGAAACGGCCGCAGACGTTTTGCTGTTTTAACGAGGAGAATGAATATGCTGAACCTGTCGAGAACGACCCAGCTTTATATCGGTATCGCGCTGATGGCACTGATGGCCATGACGCGGGGTAGTCACTTCCCGCTACACAATCTGCCGAGTGCATCATGGGCGGTCTTTTTTCTCGCGGGTGTGTTGCTGCGACCTAAATGGGTGTTTCCGTTGTTGTTTGCTGAAGCGACCATCATTGATGTGCTCTCGGTCGGCTGGATCAACGCCGGACATCACTGCATGACCGTGGCTTACTGGATGCTGGTTCCGGCCTATGCTGCCTTGTGGTTTGGTGGCCGCCTGTACGCTGGCTGGCATCGCGATCAAGCTGGCTCACTGGCGGTTCTGGTACCGGTGATGGCACTGAGTGCTCTGGTTTGCAACGTGCTTTCCAGTGGTGGGTTCTATTTTTTCTCTGGACGTTACGAGGCGCCTACCGTCGCTGGCATGGTTGAGCGTATCGGTCACTACTACCCGCAGTACCTGAGCTCGTTAGCGCTCTACGTCGGTATTGCTGTCGTGCTGTACGTGGGCGCGCGCAGTGCGCAGTTGCTCATGTCCAACAAGAGCCATCAGGCATGAGTGAGCAGGATCAGGGGCGTGATGAGCGCCATCGCCAGCGCATGCAGCGCAAGAAGGCGGTGGTGGATGAAAAGATCGCCACCGCCCAGCAAGAGCGCGGTGTACTCCTGGTGAATACCGGCAACGGCAAGGGCAAAAGCAGCTCAGGCTTTGGTATGGCTGCACGAGCGCTGGGCCATGGGATGCGTGTCGGTATTGTGCAGTTTATCAAGGGTGCCAAGAGCACCGGCGAAGAGAATTTCTTTCGGCGCTTTCCGGACGAAGTACGCTATCACGTGATGGGCGCGGGCTTTACCTGGGAGACGCAGGATCGCCAGGATGACATCGTCAAGGCCGAGGCGGCCTGGGCCGTCGCCGTCGAATTGATGCGCGATCCCGAGGTGTCACTGGTGCTGCTCGACGAACTGAATATCGCTCTCAAATACGGCTATTTGCAGCTGGATCAGGTGATCGCCGATATTCAGGCAAGGCCTGCTCATCAGCATGTGGTGGTTACCGGTCGAGGGGCGCCGCCAGCACTGGTTGAGGCAGCCGATACCGTGACGGATATGGGCGTGGTTAAACATGCTTTCAAGGCCGGTATCAAAGCGCAGAAGGGAGTTGAGTTTTGACTACAAGACAGTGCCCGGCGGTATTGATCGCCGCACCTGCCTCGGGGCAGGGCAAAACCACCGTCACCGCGGCGCTGGCGCGCAGACATCGCCAGCTTGGCCGCAAGGTGCGGGTGTTCAAGTGTGGCCCGGACTTCCTTGATCCGATGATTCTTGAAGTGGCCAGCGGCGCCCCGGTGCACCAACTGGATTTATGGATGGTAGGGCTGGAACAATCGCAGCGCCTGCTCTGGGAAGCGGCGGGTGAGGCTGACCTGATTTTGATTGAAGGTGTCATGGGGCTATTTGACGGTACACCGTCCGCTGCTGATTTGGCGCGTCAGTTTGGCGTCCCCGTGCTGGGCGTAATTGATGGCTCGGGTATGGCCCAAACCTTCGCCGCCATGGCCTTTGGCTTGGCCCATTTCCAACCGGATCTGGCGTTTGCCGGCATTCTGGCCAACAAACTGGGCAGTGCCCGGCATGCCGAGATCTTGCGTGACAGCCTGCCAGCGGACATCCGCTGGTTTGGTGGTTTGCCGCGTTCGCCCGACATTGCCTTGCCCAGCCGCCACCTGGGGCTGGTGCAGGCCGATGAATTGGCCGATCTTGATGCCCGGCTGAATGAGGCAGCCGCAGCGTTGGCGGATAGCGTAGATGATGCCTTGCCAGCGCCGGTTAGATTTGTCGCGCCGCAGGTGCAGTCTTTGGAGCCGCTGCTGGCAGGTGTCCGTATTGGCGTGGCACGTGACAGTGCTTTTGCCTTTGTCTACCAGGCGAATCTTCAACTGCTGCGCGCATTGGGCGCCGAGCTGGTGTTCTTCTCGCCAATGCATGATACGCATCTGCCCGCGGTCGATAGCCTATACCTACCGGGCGGCTACCCCGAGTTACACGCCGCGCAGCTGGCCGGCAACAAAGCGATGCAGGCGGAGATCGCCGAACATCATCTGCAGGGTAAGCCGTTAGTGGCAGAGTGCGGTGGCATGCTGTATCTGCTCGATAGTCTGACGGACCTGCAGGGCGAGCGGTTTGCCATGGCGGGCCTGCTTAGCGGTGATGCGGTGATGCAGAAGCGCTTGGCTGCACTTGCTTTACAGGCGGTGGAGCTGCCGGAAGGCAAGCTGCATGGCCACACCTTTCACCATTCACAGTTAACCACTGAGATGCAGCCGCTGGTGCGCGGCGAGTGCCCCAACTATCGGCGCACGGCTGAGGCGGTTTATCGCATTGAGCGCCTGACCGCGTCCTATGTGCATTTTTATCTGCCGGGTAATCCGCAGGCTGCTGCGGCCCTGTTTCGTCCGTGAGTGACGATCACGCCTATTCCTCCGCCGAACGCGACGCGGTTTATCGGGCGATTCGTGAGCGCCGAGATATGCGTCACTTTATCGGCGGAGTGGTGCCTGATGCGTTATTGCAACGGTTGCTGCAGGCGGCGCACCACGCGCCCAGCGTTGGCCTGATGCAGCCTTGGCGGTTTGTTCGGGTGCGTCAGCAGGCGCTGCGTGAGCAGATACATCAACTGGTAGAGACCGAGCGACTGGCGACCGCCGAGGCTTTGGGCGTGCGCTCGGAGGAGTTCATGCAACTGAAAGTACAGGGCGTGCTCGACTGCGCCGAGGTACTGGTCGCGGCGCTGCCCGAGGGGCGCGAGGCGCACGTATTTGGCCGCCGTACCTTGCCGGAGATGGACCTGGCCTCACTTTCCTGCGCTATTCAGAACCTGTGGCTGGCAGCGCGCGCAGAGGGCCTGGGCATGGGCTGGGTCTCGTTATTTGAGCCGAAAGCGTTGGCTGACTTGCTGCAGATGCCGCCGGGTGCCAAGCCGGTGGCGATACTTTGTTTGGGCCCGGTTGCCGAGTTCTACGCTCAGCCGATGCTGGTGCAAGAAGAGTGGGCCGATGCCCGGCCGTTATCGGAGTTGCTGTTTTGCGATCAATGGGGAGCGACCGAATGAGTGAATGCATAGCCCTGGGTGGCCCGCAGCGCATCGTTTGTCTGTCTACGGAAACCTGCGAAGTGCTGTATCACCTGGGTGAGCAGCAGCGGATTGTCGGCATTTCCGGTTTTACCGTAAGACCGCCGCAAGCGCGGAAGGAGAAGCCCAAGGTGGCGGCTTTTACCTCGGCGAAAAGCGAAGAGATTCTGGCGCTTGAGCCTGATCTGGTGCTCGGTTACTGCGACCTGCAGGCCGGTATTCTTGCCGACCTGGCGCGTGAGGGCTTGGAGGTGCATCTGTTCAATCAACGCAGTATTGCCGGTATTTTGCGCATGATCTCGACCTTGGGTGCCCTGGTGGGCGCGCACGAGCGCACGGCCCAGCTGATCGCGGAGCTGGAGGAGGGGTTGTTGCAGGCACGCAATGCGGGTTGCCGCGAAGGGCGTCGTCCCCGCGTCTACTTTGAAGAGTGGAATGATCCGCTAATATCCGGCATAGGCTGGGTGAGCGAGTTGATTGAGCTCGCCGGAGGCGAAGACTGTTTCGCCGAGCTGGCGAGCAAGCCCAGTGCCAAAGAACGAATTATCAGCGATCCGCAGGAGGTGGTAAGGCGCGCGCCGGATATCATCATCGGTTCCTGGTGCGGCAAACGGTTTCGGCCGGAGCAGGTGCAGGAGCGTGCGGGCTGGCAGAGTATCCCCGCGGTCCAATCCGGGCAGTTGCATGAGGTCAAGTCTGCCGACATTTTACAACCCGGTATAGGCGCACTGACCGATGGTTTGCAGCACCTTTCGCGCATTATTCGCAACTGGCACGCTGCGTGAGCGCCTTGCTGGCCGCGGCCATACTGGGCGTCTTGCTGGATCGCTTGCTGGGAGAGCCGGTCCGCTGGCATCCGCTGGTTGGCTTTGGTCGCTGGGTACAGTTTCTGGAGCAGCGTCTCAATCAACCGCACAGCATCGCCAAAGGGGCCCTGGCCTGGTGTTTGGCTGTGCTTCCGTTAACGCTTGTGGTCTATGGCTTGGTGCAACTGCCCTGGTTTGGCTGGGCGTTCTCGGTGCTATGTCTTTATCTGTGCCTGGGCGGACAAAGCCTGGTCGCCCATGCCAAGCCGATAGCGGCGGCACTGCAGCAAGGCAACTTGCCCCTGGCACGTGAGCTGGTGGGGCGCATTGTGAGCCGGGATACCAGCCAGCTGGACGAGCAGGGCATAGCCAAAGCGACAGTAGAGTCGGTGTTGGAGAATGGCAGTGATGCGGTCTTTGCCGCGTTATTCTGGTTTTTGCTGCTGGGCGCTCCCGGAGTGGTCTTGTACCGCTTGAGCAATACCCTCGATGCTATGTGGGGCTACCGCACACCGCGCTTTCTGTTATTTGGCCGCGTGGCCGCCAGAATGGATGACGTGCTGAATTACCTGCCGGCTCGTTTGGTTGCTCTGAGCTATAGCCTCTGTGGCAATCTGAGCCGCGGTCTGCATTGTTGGCAAGCCCAGGCTGCCGCATGGGATAGCCCCAATGCCGGTCCGGTGATGGCCGCTGGAGCCGGTGCGCTGGAGTTGCAACTGGGCGGTGCGGCGGTTTATCACGGCAAACTGACTGAACGCCCGCCGCTGGGCATAGATGATGCGCCCAGGGCAGAGGACATCCTGCGCGCTTTGCAGTTGGTTCGCCGCAGTCTGGTGCTCTGGTCGCTGCTGCTAGTGCTGTTATGGGGGGCAAGTCATGCTTGAACACGGCGGACGCTTGCAACATGCAGCCAGCGAGTTCGGCGTGCCGCTTGAGCAATGGCTCGACTTGTCTACCGGGCTCGCGCCCTATCACTGGCCCGTACCCGCGTTGCCACAGTCAGTCTGGAGCCGCCTGCCTGAAACCGGGGACGGACTCAGTCAGCAGGCGCAAGACTATTATGGCGCACCTCACGCGTTGCCAGTAGCAGGTTCGCAGGCGGCCATTCAGGCGCTGCCGACACTGCGCAAACCTTGCCGCGTGGGGATTCTGGAACCGACCTACGCCGAGCATCGTCTGGCCTGGGAGCGCGCTGGTCACCAGCTGGTCAGCGTGACCACGGAGCTGCTGCCAGCCTGTCTTGATCAACTGGATGTGCTGGTGGTGGTCAACCCCAACAACCCAACCGGACAATTGCTGAATAGCGAACTGCTGCTGAATTGGCACCAGCGTCTGGTCAGCCGGGGTGGATGGTTAGTGGTTGATGAGGCCTTTATGGACCCGACGCCGGAATACAGCCTATCGGCGCATAGTCATGCTCCCGGTTTGATCGTATTGCGCTCGCTCGGCAAATTTTTCGGTCTGGCAGGCCTGCGTCTGGGCTTTGTACTGGCAGAGGAACAATTGTTGGCAGTACTTGAAGAGCGGCTCGGTCCGTGGGCGGTGAGTGGACCTGCGCGTGCGGTAGGCCGGTCCGTGCTGGCAGACCGGCTGACTCAACAGTTGTGGCGCAGTCGTTTGCATATGGATAGCCAGCGTCTGCGACGTTTGCTGGACGCGGTCGGGTTAGCGTCGGGTGCCGGCTGCGGCTTGTTTCAATGGCGTCTCTTGGGACAGCAGCCGGCGCAGCAACTTTACAAGGACTTGGCCAGTCGCGGTGTACTGGTGCGCGTGTTTAACGAGCTGGGCGGGCTGAGATTTGGTTTGCCGCGCTCGGAAGCGCAGTGGCAGCGTCTGGAAAGTGCCTTACGAGACAGCATGAAGGAGTTGGCATGGGCAGTTTGATGGTGCAGGGCACTACCTCGGATGCGGGCAAAAGCACGCTGGTCAGTGCACTCTGTCGCTGGCTGGTACGCCAGGGCGTGGCTGTCGCGCCGTTCAAGCCGCAAAACATGGCACTGAATGCGGCGGTAACTGCAGACGGTGGCGAGATCGGTCGAGCCCAGGCTGTCCAGGCGCATGCCGCGCGTATCAGTGCCCATACCGATATGAACCCGATCCTGCTCAAGCCCAACAGCGATGTGGGCGCGCAGGTAATCATTCAGGGGCAGCCGATCGGTAATATGGATGCGGTCGCTTATCACGCCTACAAACCGGTCGCCATGCAGGCCGCTTTGGCAGCCTATCAACGCTTGAGCGAGCGTTATCCTGTAGTCATGGTCGAGGGCGCTGGTTCACCGGCGGAGATCAATCTGCGTGAGGGCGATATTGCCAATATGGGCTTCGCCGAAGCGGTCGATTGTCCGGTTATTATCATCGCCGATATCGACAAGGGCGGCGTATTTGCACATCTTGTAGGAACGCTTGAGTTGCTCTCGCCGAGTGAGCAGGCGCGGGTTAAAGGGTTTGTCATCAACCGTTTTCGTGGCGATATTGCCTTGTTGGAGCCAGGTTTACGCTGGCTGGAAGAGCGCACCGGTAAGCCGGTGCTGGGTGTATTGCCCTACCTGCACGACCTGCATCTAGAGGCAGAAGATGCCGTTGATACTCGCCAGGTGGCCAAGCAGGCCGAATGCCTGAAGGTGGTGGTGCCGGTAGTACCGCGTATCAGCAACCATACCGATTTTGATCCCCTGCGATTGCATCCGCAGGTCGAGCTGGCGTTTGTCGGCCCCGGTCAGCCCATACCTGCGGCCGATCTGATTATTCTGCCGGGTTCAAAGAGTGTTGCCGCTGACCTCGACTTTTTACGCAAGCACGGCTGGGACAAGGCCTTGGCGCGTCATTTGCGTTATGGCGGTAAGGTGCTGGGGATCTGTGGTGGCTTTCAGATGCTGGGCAAGGTGCTGGCCGATCCCTTGGGGCTTGAAGGGCCCGCTGGCAGCGTTGCCGGGTTAGGCCTGCTGGATATGCAAACCGAGCTGCGCGCAGCCAAGCAGTTGACCAATGTTACCGGTGTGTTGGCGCTTGAGCAGGCCAGCGTCAGTGGATATGAGATTCATGCCGGAATCAGCCAGGGTCGGGCACTGGCGCAACCGCTGGTATATCTGCACGGCGGCGGCATGGATGGCGCGCTGAGCGAGGACGGGCAGGTGGCGGGCACCTACCTGCATGGTTTTTTTGAGCAGTCGGCCACGCAACAAGCCGTGCTGCGTTGGGCCGGGCTTGCCCGCGCCGAAGGCATGGATTACGCAGCCCTGCGGGAACGAGACCTGGAGCGTCTGGCCGACCTGGTCGAGGCGCATCTTGATACGGCGCAACTGCGCCTGCTATGCGGTATAAACGATGCATGAATTGATTTTGGGTGGTGCCCGTTCGGGCAAAAGCCGGTTAGCCGAGCGGCTGGCGGCTGAGTGCGGCCTGCCTGTGACCTATATTGCGACCTGCCAGCCACGCGATCAGGAGATGCGCGATCGGGTGGTACAGCATCGTGCCCAGCGTCCGGCTGACTGGACTCTGGTTGAGGAGCCGACTTCCCTGGCGCAGGTGCTGCGCGAGCACGCCGCAACAGATCGCTGTTTGCTGGTCGACTGCCTCACTCTCTGGGTGAGTAACCTGCTGCTCAGCCCGGACGAGCATGATTGGACACGTGAGCGCCAGGCGTTGTTTGATTGCCTGCCCGAGTTACCGGGCAGGATCATTATGGTGAGCAATGAAACAGGCTTGGGTGTCGTTCCCATGGGCGAGCTTAGCCGCCGTTTTGTCGATGAGTCTGGCTGGCTGCACCAGCAGCTGGCAGAGCACTGCGACCGGGTAGTATTCTGCATTGCGGGTTTACCGCAGACCTTAAAGGGAGAAAAGCTGTGAATGGCACTTGGTGGCAGGCAGCAGCACGCGTTCCGGACGCGGGTAGGCGAGCACAGGCGCTGGCGCGGCAGCTGCAGTTAACCAAGCCGCAGGGTTCGCTCGGTCGTCTTGAGCAGTTGGCAGTTACCCTGGCGGGTTTGCAAGGTCGCAGCGATCCTTCGGTAGAGCGTATCTGGATATCCATTTTTGCAGCTGATCACGGTATCGCGCAGGAGGGAATTTCGGCTTTTCCGCAGGAAGTAACCGGCCAGATGCTGGCCAATTTTGCGCAGGGCGGCGCTGCCATCAGCGTGTTGGCGCGTCACCTGGGCGCTGAACTCGAACTGCTCGAGTTGGGGCTGGTACAAGAGAGTGTGCCATTGCCTGGCGTGCGTCAGTTGAGGATTGCTGCCGGCACGGAGAATTTCCTTCATCAACCGGCCATGACCAGCGTCCAGTGTGCGCACGCCTTGCTAGCAGGCCGTGAGGCACTGCAGCGCGCGCTGGAAAAGGGCGCGGATCTGTTTATCGGTGGCGACATGGGGATAGGTAACACCAGCAGTGCCTGTGCCCTGGCCTGTTTGTTACTTGATCAGCCAGCCAAGCGCCTGGTGGGTGCTGGCACCGGTATGAAGGACAGCGGTCTGCAGCACAAAACCCAGATCATTGAAGCAGCGTTAAAACTGCATCGACCCATGGTTGACTCACCCTTGGAGGCGTTGACCCGCGTGGGTGGACTGGAAATTGCGGGTTTAGCTGGCGCCTACATCGCAGCCGCGCAGGAAGGCATGCCGGTGTTGGTAGATGGCTACATATGCACTGCCGCTGCCCTGTGCGCGGTGCGCATGAATCCGGGCATCGCACCCTGGCTGCTCTACAGTCATCGCAGTGCCGAGACCTGCCATCAGGAGTTGCTTGATGCGCTGGATGCTGAGCCCTTGGTGTCATTGGAGATGCGCCTGGGTGAGGGCAGTGGTGCCGCCTTGGTAGTGCCGCTGCTGCAAGCGGCTTGCCGTCTGCACAACCAGATGGCGACCTTTCAGGAGGCAGCGGTCTCTGGTAGCCGCTTGTGATGGTCCGGCTCGACTTTTTACGTCATGGCGAGACCGAGCAGGGCGGCGGTTTGCGTGGCAGTCTGGATGATCAACTCACCGCCGCGGGTTGGCAGCAAATGATAGCCACCACCGCTGTTGCCAGTGGCTGGCAGCGTATTGTCAGCTCGCCGCTGCATCGCTGCGCGCACTTTGCCGAACGCCTTGCCGATGAGCGCGGGCTGCCCATTGAGTACAACGACAATTTGCGTGAGCTGCACTTTGGCGATTGGGAAGGTAAGCACCCAAGCGAGTTGATGCTTGACCAGGCTGATGAACTGGGCCGCTTTTGGGCCGATCCCTATGCCTACACGCCGCCGGGCGCCGAGCCAATGCGGGATTTTGCTGCGCGCATAGATACCGCTCTTCAGACTTTACATTTAGCCTACGCCGGGCAGCGGATACTGGTGGTATCGCATGCCGGCGTGATGCGGCTTTTGATTGCCCGTGCGCGTGGTCTGGCGCCTGCTGACCTGCTTCAGGTTGTGGTTGGATACGCCGAATTGGTGGGGCTTGAGTTTGATCCGCACCGCGGGCTGACTGAGGCTGGCTTATGATGCCCTTTGCCTTGGCGTTGCAGTTTTTGACCCGCCTGCCGGTGCGTCTGCGCCGTGATCCAAGCGCTCAGGAGAGCGCCGAGTCGCTGCTCTGGTACCCGCTGGTTGGTTTGTTGCTGGGCGCGCTATTGCTGACGGCTAACCTATTGCTTGGTAGCGTTGACCCTGTGCTGCGCGCCGCCATCTTGATTGCCTTATGGGTCTGGCTGAGCGGTGGTCTGCACCTTGATGGCTTGGCGGATACTGCGGATGCCTGGGTGGGTGGCTATGGTGACCGAGCGCGCACACTGGCGATTATGAAAGACCCGGCTTGCGGACCGATAGGCGTCATCGTGCTATTGCTTTGTCTGCTGCTGAAATACACCGCCCTGGTGCTATTGCTGCAACAGCAATCCTGGCTTTTGCTGTTAATTGCTCCCTGGCTGGGCCGTTGTCTATTACCCCTGTTGCTATTAACCACACCCTACGTGCGCGCGGGTGGGCTGGGCGAGAGCCTGACCCGTGAGATGCCGCGTTCGAAGCTAAAGTGGGTCTTGCTGCTTAATGCCGTATTGCTGCTCTTTTGCGGCGTAGCAGGGGCGTTGTCTCTATTTGTAGCGGCAGGGCTGGTGCTGTACGGACGTCATCTGTTGCTGCAACGTCTCGGCGGGACGACCGGCGATACGGCTGGAGCACTGCTGGAAATAGTCGAGTGTGCGGTCCTGGTAGCGGCGGCCAGCTTTTTGCTTTGACGCTGGCGTGGGAGCGGAACTTTACCTGGCCATTTTCATCTTACTGTCATCTGGCGTGGCTAACGTGAATAGTGCGATAGCAGTACGTCATTAACATCAAGAAGAAAAGGGAGGTATCACATGAGCGACTATATTGAAGAGCTTATTGAGCTGCAGTTGCAGCAACGCGAAGACGATGTGGAAGACGCTGAAGAGATGTAATTCTCTTCATGCGTTTTCCCTTGATTGCCTGTAGTACCTGGTTTTATCGTTCGACTCCTTCTGATCTTTTACCCTCCCCAAGTAGTGCACGCCGATAGCTGCCCGGTGCTGATCCTGTCCAGCGTTTGAACGCGCGCTGAAATGCCTCCGGTGAAGAAAAACCCAGCAAAAAGGTAATCTCGCCCAGTGCCAACTCCGTATCTCGTATATAGCTGACTGCTAGCTCGCGGCGAATATCGTCAATGATGTCCTGGAAGCGGGTGTGATCTTCCTGCTGCAATCGGCGACGCAGTGTCCAGGATGGCAGGCCCAGTTGCTGTGCAACTTCCATGATGCCTGGCAGCCGCTGATGCAGCTGCGGCGCTACGATGCTTTCAACGCGCTCGCGTAGTCCACGTTGCCTTGTCAGTTCATGTAATCGCTGCTCACACAGCGTCAGCAGATGCTGATAATGACCAGGCGCACTTTGTACCGGTTGCAGTGCAAGGCTGCGTGGCTCCCACAGCAACTGATTGTGTGTTTGCGAAAACAGCACCGGGCATTGAAACAGTGCCTCGTAGCGTGCGGCGTAGGTGGGAGCAGGGAATTCGATGTGTACTTCACGCAGTTTTGCCTGGCCACCTGTCATCTGGTTTGCGGTCTGGGCGCGTGATGCCAAGGCCGAGTCAACTACGAACAGGTTGAACATGTTGTAAGGCGCAATCGAATAGAAGCGCAGCGCCGGGGCGCAGAAGCTGGAATGGCCGCGGTAGTTTTGGCTGGTAAGTCGTTCGTACTTGACCATCACGTTGAAGGCGTCCTCCAGCGTGGGTGCGCACTGTGCCGTCATGCCAGCCAGACCCTGATGACTGAGCTGGCTTTGCGCTCCCATCAATAGGCCTATGGCCGGGTTTTGCGTATAGCGTATGGCCGCGTTACCCAGGCGCATAAAGCGCGCGATGCTGATCCGTGCGTGCGGTTCACTCAACAGCGTTTCAGTAATGCCAAAGCGCTCCAGTAGCGGGGTTGGGTCGAGCTGCAGTTGGGTAATAGCTCCGCGCAGACTGAGCAGATAGCTGACCGAAATATCGCCTAGTTTCATGATGGCAGCCCAAGGGGGGTAAGAGCCCGAAGGCGCGAAAGAGAACAGTGTAATTCAGGGTTATAAATGTGTCACTTTGGGTGATTGAGCGCTGTTAGTCCTGAGCCTATTGTTTTGTCCATAACAGGCTCCGGGCAGGTACTCGAGAGTCGACCCTGATGAGATGCTGGAGAAAGCGATGACTGCACCTACACTGTATCCGAATTTGTTGGCCCCACTGGATCTGGGCTTTACCACGCTGCGCAATCGTACCCTGATGGGGTCGATGCATACCGGGCTGGAAGAGCGTCCCAACGGCTTCAACCGCATGGCCGCGTATTTTGCTGAACGCGCCAGGGGCGGCGTTGGCTTGATCGTAACTGGTGGTATTGGTCCGAACGAAGAAGGTTCGGTAGCCCAGGGCGCAGCGAAAATGAATACTGCGGAAGAAGCCGAGCAGCATAAGGTCGTGACCGCTGCTGTGCATGAAGCGGGCGGCAAGATCTGCATGCAGATTCTGCACGCAGGCCGCTATGCTTACGGTCCCAAGCAGGTTTCAGCCAGCGCAGTCCAGGCGCCGATCAATCCTTTTACCCCAAAGGAATTGGACGAAGCGGGCATCGAGAAGCAGATTGCCGATTTCGCCAATTGCGCGGCGCTGGCCAAGCAGGCCGGTTACGACGGTGTTGAAGTCATGGGGTCGGAAGGCTACTTCATCAACCAGTTTCTAGTCAGTCACGTCAACAAGCGGACCGATCGCTGGGGTGGCAGTTACGAAAATCGCATGCGTTTGCCGGTCGAGATCGTGCGTCGGGTGCGCGAGGCGACCGGTGATGACTTCATCATCATTTATCGCCTGTCGATGCTGGATCTGATTGAGGGCGGCAGCACCTGGGATGAGGTGGTCATGCTGGCCAAGGCTATCGAGAAGGCAGGTGCAACCATTATCAATACCGGTATCGGCTGGCACGAGGCACGGATTCCCACCATCGCGACCAAGGTGCCGCGCGCGGCCTTTACCAAGGTGACGGCCAAGCTCAAGGGCGAGGTAAGCATTCCCCTGGTCACTACCAACCGTATCAATACCCCAGAAATTGCCGAGCAAGTGCTGGCCGAAGGTGATGCCGATATGGTGTCCATGGCGCGGCCCTTCCTGGCTGACCCGGATTTCGTCAATAAGGCGGCTGCAGGGCTGGCGGACGAAATAAACACCTGTATTGGCTGTAACCAGGCCTGTCTGGATCACACCTTTGGTGGCAAGCTCACCAGCTGTCTGGTCAACCCGCGTGCCTGCCATGAGACCGAGCTGAATTACATTCCCACTACGACGGTAAAGAACATCGCTGTTGTTGGCGCTGGCCCTGCGGGTTTGGCGGCAGCCACCGTTGCCGCCGAGCGCGGACACCAGGTAACCCTGTTCGATTCTGCCGATCAGATCGGCGGTCAGTTTAATATTGCCAAGCTGATTCCCGGTAAGGAAGAGTTCTACGAGACTCTGCGTTATTTCGGCAAAATGATTGATAAGACCGGCGTCGATCTGCAGCTGGGGCGCCGCGTCGCTGCGGCTGATCTGGCGGGCTTTGATGAGGTGATTTTGGCCACGGGCATCAAGCCGCGCACCCCGGATATCCCCGGTATTGATAACCCCAAGGTCATCAGCTATCTGGATGCGATTCAACAGCGCAAGCCGGTGGGTCAGAAGGTGGCGGTTATTGGCGCAGGCGGTATTGGTTTTGATGTCTCCGAATTCGTTACGCACCAGGGCGTCAGCCCGAGTCAGGATGTTGATCTGTTCTGGAAAGAGTGGGGGATTGATCCCACCATGCAGGCTCGCGGCGGTATTGCTGGTATTGATGCGCAGCCGCATGCGCCCGCGCGCGAGGTGTTTCTGTTGCAGCGCAAGAGCACCAAGGTCGGCAACGGGCTGGGCAAGACCACCGGCTGGATCCATCGCGCAGGGCTGAAGGCCAAGCAGGTGCAAATGCTCAATTCGGTGCAGTATCTGAAGATCGACGATGCTGGACTGCATATCACCATTGGTGAAGCTGGTGAGCCCAAGGTGCTGCCGGTCGATACCATTATTATCTGTGCTGGTCAGGATCCGCTACGCGAGTTGCAAGCGGGCCTTGAGGCTCAGGGCAAACCCGTGCATCTGATTGGCGGCGCCGATGTGGCGGCTGAGCTTGATGCGAAGCGAGCCATTGATCAGGGCTCGCGTTTGGCGGCCGCGCTTTAAGCGCTGTGATCGTCAGGAGTTGATGGGTTGCTCCCGCTCCGCCGGCGGTTAGTTTGCCGCCGCGGAGCGCTCCATATATGCGCTACGCAGCGTAGCGCATGCTTTCCGGCCTTTCCTGTCTATACTGCCAACGGATGTTTGGCTGCTTGCCAATTGCATCACATACCGTTTTGAACCTTTTTCATACACTTGCTGCCTTACCCGGTAGGTTGGATGCATTTGCTTTAAAAAAGGCGCAAAGTATTGAGCACGGCAAGGAGACAGATGATGAGCAAACCAGCAAAGTCAGTGCTCACAGAGGCGGTGATGTTCTTTTCGGAACGTGGCATCTGCAAAGAGATGTTGTTTCCCGAGTTCGAAGCACTGCTGGATGGCCTCGTAGCGTCACCTGAATTCGAAGATGAAACGGTTGAGGCTGTATTCGTGCAGATCAACTCGCGGCTGCAGGTTCGTGCGGCGGTATTTTTCACCCTCGATTTCGATCTGGACGGCTACGTAAACCGCTTGTGGAATATGCCATTGCGACAACTGGCAGAGAAAGCTGATCGTGGTCCCGATATGGGCGGTGGGCCGATCCGCCTGGTCTGCCTTGGTTACAACAAACAGCCGAACTACCGGCCACTGCTCTGGAAGCCGGGTCAGCGCGCGGGCACCAACGACCTCGCTTTGGTCAAGGATGCGGTCACCCGTAATACCCTGGGTATTTTGGGTGATGATGAAGAAGCTATTGGTATTTTATCTCCCGAGCGTCTGCAGATGGCGGCGGAAGATACCTGGTACGGCAGCGGCGTTATCATTGATCCGGACAACACCACGCTGTTACCGATCGAGTCGACTGCACAGCACAGTGAAGATCTTGATGACATCATGGAGCGGCACGCGCTGGAAGTGCGTGAATACCAGCGCCAGATTGAGCTGTTGAATAACCGCTTGAAGGCGTTGACGCTTGAGAAGGACCAAGCGCTCGCTGAGCTCAAGGGCACGCACGCAGATCATCTGGAAATCGTGCAGGGCGAGTTGCTGGATATCAAGCAGGAGCTGGCACAGCAACAGAAGCTCAACGTTGCGCTCAAGCGCGACCTGGGCAAACTGCAGAGTCGTACCTCTACCGATATTGACTGATTACGCCGGCCAATCATCCGCCACGCAGATCAGTCGATCTGCATACAGCGGCTGATACCAGTCAGTTTCATCTACCCGAGCGAACATCACCGCTTGCTGCGCTCTAGCCTCGGCGAAGATGTGCCGCATCTGGCGTGGCTCCAGCACCGCGCTGGTGGTCGCGATTGATGGCGGCATCAGCCACTCCTTGTGCGGCAGCGCGATCCAGCGGCTCTGCGCATCCAGTAGTGTTTCCACCTGACCACGATGACACCATAGCTGTGCTCCGCTGCGTATAGTCTGACCGCAGGCAGGTGGCATCTGCTGCGCCGCAGATTGAAACAGATAACCTTGAAGCCAGGCTGCGGAGTAGTCGGGAAGCGGCAGCTCGGCAGGGTAGTGAGTGGGTTGCTGTGCTGCCAGTCGTTTGGCAAGAGGCAGTTGATGTTGGGTCAAACGCGCTAGCTTGCGCGCCAACTGATCGCTCGGGTCTGGTCCCCACCATAATGCCCCATCGCTGCACGAACGATCGGCACTGACCGGTTGCAGCTCTGGCCGGGCCATATAGAATTTGATCGCCAATTCCAGATGCACCAGTTCCCCGTTGGCGGCCTGCACTATCAGGTCCAGCTCGCCTAGTGTTCGGCCCGCGTCGCGCAGTGCGATGTTGTGGGCCACAATGTGAACGTCCGGAGCCAGCGTCAGCAGTGCATGCCAAAGGCGTTCATAATAGTTGCCCAGCCGACGGTCACGGGAATGGGGAAATAGCGCGGCCAGCTGCCCTGGCTCTGCATCCAGTTGCTGTAGTAGGTACACTAGCCGCCCAGGGTCTTTGCGCCAGAGTGAATCTTGCAGTGGATCGCGCAGCGGCAGTGTGCTGCCATCCATGAGCGGGGCAGTGAAGGCGGCCCAAGCCAGGTCGCGCACTATGTGATGGGTGAAATCCGGCAACATCAATAATCGGGTCCTGATTTGCCAGCACGTGGCCGGCTGCGGAATAATCGTAATACCAGCTGGCCGGGCAAAGCCTGAACGCAGCAGCGATGCCGTTTTTAGCGCAGTATGGGCAACGCAGATAATCGTCAACGACTTGCTGGGCGAGCGTTGTTGTCCGGCCAGTGTCCTTCATGTCCGGATATCTCACAAGCGAACATATATCGAGGTGGTATGGACCAGTTCCGCAATATCGGGCTAATCGGGCGACTCGGCAGTGGCCGTGTGGTGGATACCCTCAAGCGTCTGAAACGCTTTCTGCTGGACAATGGGCATACCGTGATTCTCGAAGACGCGGTGGCTGATCTGTTTCCCGGTCATCAACAACAGGTCTGCTCACGCAAGATGATGGGGGAAATCTGCGACCTGGTCATTGTAGTCGGCGGCGACGGCAGTTTATTGGGCGCTGCCCGCGCGCTCTGTCGGTACAATATTCCGGTGCTGGGCGTGAACCGTGGTGGCCTCGGCTTTCTAACGGATATTCCACCAGACGAGCTGGAGCACCGGATTGGCGAGGTGCTGGCGGGCAAGTATATGGTCGAAACGCGCTTTTTGATGGATGCCTTTGTGCGCCGCGGCGAGGAGCAGCTGGGCACCAGTGAAGCGCTGAACGATGTGGTGCTGCACCCGGGCAAGTCGGCACGCATGATCGAGTTTGAGCTCTATGTTGATGGCCAGTTTGTCTACAGCCAGAAGTCGGATGGACTAATTGTCGCGACGCCGACGGGTTCAACCGCGTACTCATTATCCGCCGGCGGCCCCATCATGCATCCCAAGCTCGATGCCGTGGTGCTGGTGCCCATGTTCCCGCATACGCTTTCCAGTCGGCCGATAGTGGTGGATGGTAATAGCGAGCTGAAAATCATTATTTCCAAACAGAACGGTATTTACCCGCAGGTCAGCTGCGATGGTCAGGTACATATCTCCTGCGCGCCTGGCGACAGCATCACTATCCGCAAGAAGCCGCAGAAACTGCGATTGCTGCACCCGCTCGATCATAACTTCTACGCCATCTGTCGCAGCAAGCTGGGATGGTCTAGCCGACTGACGGAGCAGTGAGATGAGTGTCCTGGAGAGTGAACGTGGATACGACATCATCGGTGATGTGCATGGCTGCGCGCTAACGGTCGAGCGGCTGCTGGACCAGATGGGCTATCGAAAAAAAGCCGGTGTGTGGCAGCACGCTAACCGTCAGGCGTTGTTTCTGGGCGATATCATTGACCGTGGTCCGCGTATCCGCGAGGCGCTGCACCTGGTGCGCGATATGGTGGAGGCAGGCAGTGCTCGCTGCATTATGGGTAATCATGAGTTCAATGCGCTGTGTTGGGCAACGCCTGCACCGGCCGATAGCGGTCGCGCTTTTATGCGTGAGCACAATGAGCGTCATCACCGCTTGATTGGCGATACCCTGGATCAGTTCGCCGATTGGCCAGACGAATGGCAGGCGTTTCTCGACTGGTTTTATGAACTTCCGCTGTTTCTTGATTGTCATGAAATACGCCTGGTGCATGCCTGCTGGGATGATCGCTTGATCCAACCCTTTCGCGCGCAACATCCGGACGGCTGCATCGACCGCGACTTTCTGCTGGCGGCGGGGCAGTGGGGCAGTTTTGAGTCGCAGACGCTGGATCGCTTGCTGCGGGGCACCGATATGCGCCTGCCCGACGGCATTAGCATGACCGGCAAGGATGGCTTTACCCGCGCTTCCTTTCGCACCAAATACTGGGAGGAGTCGCCGCGCACCTATGGTGATGTAGTGTTTCAGCCCGATGCGCTGCCCGAAGAGGTGGCTGCGCTTGAGTTATCCGAGGAGCAGAAGACGGAGCTGCAGATCTATCGCCCGGAAGACCCGATTTTGTTTGTCGGTCACTATTGGCAGCAGGGTGCTCCACAGCCCATCAGGCCCAACCTGGCCTGCCTGGATTACAGCGCCGTAAAATACGGCAAGCTGGTTGCCTACCGCTGGGATGGTGAGCGACGCTTGAACCCGGATCATTTTGTCTGGGTCGATGTCCCCCAATACGCCTGAGGAATTCATGCAACGAGCTTTGAGTTGTCCGCTGGAAGAAGATCTGCGCCCGCTGATACGCTTTTTACGTAGCCGCGGCGTCGTGCATCGCGTGGCAGAAGAGAACGGCATGCAGGTGCTTTGGGTGGTGGATGAGCAGACCGCCGATATTGTTCGCTCGCTGCATCAGCGCGATTTGAGTGACATGACCCGTGAGCCTGACCGAGGCATTGTCGAAACCCCGACGAGCGCCTATTGGCGTCAATCCTATCGATTGATTCCAGTCACCTTGCTGGTGTTGCTGGTGACTGCCGTGGTGGCCGCCTTGACCGGCCTGGGCAGTAATCTGGATAACGTGGTGCTGCTGACCTATACGCCGCTGGAAGCCAGTGGCTATCTTGCACCGCAGCCTGATATGGCGCAGTGGTGGCGCCTGGTTACGCCGATTTTTATTCATTTTGGTTTCATGCATCTGGCGTTTAACGCGCTCTGGTACTGGGAGTTGGGCCGCCGTATTGAAATGCGCTCAGGTGGCTTATGGCTGCTCGGGCTGACGCTGCTCATTGGTGTCATTTCCAATACCGCACAATGGTGGTGGAGTGGCACCAGTGGCTTGTTCGGCGGCTTGTCAGGCGTGCTCTATGGTCTGCTGGGTTATTGCTGGCTGTATCAATTGATTGCGCCGAATGCGCATTTCGCGCTGCCCAAGGGCGTGGTTATCATGATGTTGGCGTGGCTCGCGCTCTGTATGTCCGGCCTGGTCAGTTTGCTGGGGTTTGGTGCCATCGCCAATGCTGCCCATGTCAGCGGGCTGCTGGTCGGCTGTCTGTTCGGTAGTATTGCCGGGGCGCTGCAGCGCCGCCTGTGACGCGTTACAATACCCCACTATTTTCCATGCTTAGCCGGAGTCCTGATGACCTCTTTCATCGATATGTTGCGTAACATCACCCCGGATGTATACCAAGCGCTCAAGCTTGCTGTCGAGATCGGTAAATGGCCTGATGGCCGTAAGCTGACGCGAGAGCAGAAAGAGTTATCGCTGCAGGCGATGATTGCCTGGGAGCAGGATAACCTGCCGGAAGAGGAGCGTACGGGTTACATGGGCCCGCAAGCGTGTAAATCGGCTGAGAAAGAGGTGCCTAACATCCTCTTTTCTACCGGTTCGGAAACTCTGCACTGATGTTGCTCGCAGACATGCAGGGCAGTGTGCGCAAGATGCTGGGTGAGCTGTCGGATGCCGCCAGCCCAGTACAATATCAGTTGCCGATTGGCGAGGAACGCGTTGCGCTGAACGCCGCTATTGGCAAGCAGGTAAGTCTGCAGGCCCTGGGCGTTATCAACTGCGTACATTGCGGCAGAAAAACCAAGAAGAGCTTTAATCAGGGCTACTGTTACCCCTGCTTCACCAAGCTGGCGCAATGTGA
Source organism: Pseudomonas sp. 5Ae-yellow (assembly GCF_014077575.1). Taxonomy (NCBI): domain Bacteria; kingdom Pseudomonadati; phylum Pseudomonadota; class Gammaproteobacteria; order Pseudomonadales; family Pseudomonadaceae; genus Pseudomonas; species Pseudomonas sp. 5Ae-yellow. Next base: position 23,583 of record NZ_JACGWE010000020.1, read on the forward strand.
CTCATGCATCATGAGTCCGGAAAAATGCCATTATCATCTTGGCACCTGCCGCGAGCCGGCCTGGGGTGAACAGTTCTGCATGACTGATCATGTGGTCTATCTGGCTAACTCATCCGGCCTTAAGGTGGGCATTACCCGGGCGACGCAGATTCCTACCCGCTGGATCGATCAGGGTGCCAGTCAGGCGCTGCCGATTCTGCGTGTGGCTACACGTCAGCAGTCAGGTCTGGTTGAAGATCTGCTGCGTCAGCATGTGGCAGACAAAACCAATTGGCGTGCCTTGCTGCGCGGTGAGCCGGAACAGTTGGATATGATCGCCGAGCGCGATCGATTGCTGGCGCTGGCGGGCGAGGGTATTGCAGCCCTGCAGGCGCAATTTGGCTTGCAGGCCATTCAGCCCATCACCGGAGTCGAGCCGCTGCAGATTCGTTATCCGGTTGAGCAGTACGTTGCCAAGCCGCAGTCAGCCAATCTCGATAAGGTCCCGTTGCTTGAAGGCACACTTATGGGCATCAAGGGCCAATACCTGCTGCTCGACACAGCGGTGATCAATATTCGTAAATACACCGCCTATCAGCTGGCATTCAGCATCAGCTGATAGCGCTATTCAAAGCCCGCTGCTGGATAAGCAGCGGACATCTCCTCACTTGCCGGCTAACGCCGGAAAGGGGCACTGCATGCGTACCGAACAACCCAAGACTATTTATCTCAAGGATTATCAGCAGCCCGATTACTGGATCGATGAGACCCACCTGACCTTCGATCTGTTTGAGGATCATGCGCTGGTGCATAGCCGCCTGAGTATGCGTCTGAATGCGGACAAGACAAGCACCGATAAACAGCCGCCGCTAGTGCTGGATGGCCAGTTGCTTGAGCTGATCAAGGTCGAGCTGGATGACAAAGTCCTCAGTGCAGCGGATTATCAGATTGATGATGACAGCCTGACGCTGCAGCCTGGCGCCGCCAGCTTTGAATTGGCTATCACCACGCGCATTGAGCCGCAGAACAACACGGCGCTGGAGGGGCTGTACAAGTCTGGCACCATGTTTTGCACCCAATGCGAGGCGGAAGGCTTCCGCAAGATTACCTACTACCTCGACCGTCCGGATGTGATGAGCCGCTTTACCACGACGGTGATTGCCGAGCGTGAGCGCTATCCAGTGCTGTTGTCCAACGGCAACCCGATAGCCTCCTCCGGTGATCATGAAAACGGTCGCCACTGGGTTAGTTGGGAAGACCCCTTCCCCAAACCGGCCTATCTGTTTGCGCTGGTGGCGGGTGATCTCTGCTTGCTACAGGACAGTTTTGTCACCATGAGCGGCCGCGAAATCGATCTGCGTATTTACGTTGAAGCGGAAAATCGCGAGCAGTGTGATCATGCCATGGATAGCCTCAAGCGCTCCATGCGCTGGGATGAAGAGACCTATGGCCGGGAATACGACCTGGATATCTTCATGATCGTGGCAGTCAACGATTTCAACATGGGCGCCATGGAAAACAAGGGCTTGAACGTCTTCAATTCAAGCTGTGTGCTGGCGCAGCAGGATACCGCGACCGATTTGGCCTTTCAGCGGGTAGAAGCGGTGGTCGCGCACGAGTATTTCCATAACTGGTCGGGCAACCGGGTTACCTGCCGCGACTGGTTTCAGCTATCGCTGAAAGAAGGCTTTACCGTATTCCGTGATTCCGAGTTCTCCGGCGACATGAACTCACACACCGTCAAACGCATTGAAGATGTCACCTTCTTGCGCGCCAATCAGTTTGCCGAAGACGCGGGCCCTATGGCTCATCCGGTTCGCCCTGACTCCTTTATTGAAATCTCCAACTTTTACACCTTGACGGTGTATGAGAAGGGCGCTGAAGTGGTGCGCATGCTGCACACGCTCTTGGGGGCAGAAGGTTTCCGCAAGGGCACCGATCTGTACTTTGAGCGCCATGATGGTCAGGCCGTGACCTGCGATGACTTTGTCAAAGCCCTGGAAGACGCTAACGGTGCTGATTTCAGCCAGTTTAAACGTTGGTACAGTCAGGCGGGCACACCACGCATGGAGGCGGCCAGCCACTACGATGCAACCAAGCGTGAATATCGTCTGAGCTTCCGCCAGCACTGCCCGGCGACGCCGGGTCAGAGTGAGAAGTTGCCGCAGGTGATTCCGGTCCGGATGGCGCTGCTCAATACGCAAGGGCAGGAGATGGCGCTGCAGCTAGCGGGCGAAAGCCAGTCGCGGGGTTACGAGACCGTGCTGTCGATTACCGAGGCGGAACAGGAATTTGTGTTCAGTAATATTGATCAGCAGCCGTTGCCGTCGCTGCTACGCGGCTTTTCCGCACCGGTTAAGTTGAGCTATCCCTACAGTCGGGATGATCGTGTCTTCCTGGCCAAGCACGATCCAGATGGTTTCAATCGCTGGGAGGCTGCTCAGGGCCTGGCGGTTGATGTGTTGCAGGGGCTGGTAGAGATTCATCGCACGGGTCGTCCGCTGCACCTTGATCAGCGTCTGGCTGAGGTCTATCGCACGGTATTGGCCGATACCTCGCTGGATGCTGCGATGGTGGCAGAGATTATTCGCTTGCCATCAGAAGCATACTTGGTAGAGCTAGCAGAGACAGCGCACGTTGAGGCGATTCACTTTGCCCGCGAGTGGCTGCGTGCTGAGCTGGCCCGCACGCTGAAGAGCGAAATTCAGCAGCGTTTCGACGCGCTGCCGACTGCCGAGACGTACAGTGCTGACGCTGCTTCCATGGCGGCGCGCAGCCTGAAAAATACGCTGCTTGGCTATCTGATGCTGACCGAAGATCCAGCAATTATGCACGTTTGCGTGCGGCAGTTCGTTGAAGCCAACAACATGACTGACCGTCAGGCGGCGCTGGTCGCGCTGGTCAACTCGCCTTTTGATGAGCAGCGCAAGGCGGCATTGGACACCTTTGCCGAACGTTGGGCTGCCTATCCGCTGGTGATGGATCAGTGGTTCAGTATTCAGGCCGGTAGCACCTTGCCCGGCGGTTTGGCGCGGGTAGAAGAGCTAATGCAGCATCCGCTCTTTACCCTGCGTAACCCTAACAAGGTTCGCGCGGTGATTGGCGCCTTTGCGAATCAGAACCTGGTTAACTTCCACCAAGCTGACGGTGCCGGTTATCGCTTCCTGGCTGACCGCATCATCGAGCTGGACCGCCTCAACCCGCAGATTGCGGCGCGTCTGGTGACGCCGCTGAGCCGCTGGCGCAAGTTCGCCGAAGATCGTCAGCAGCTCATGCAGCAGGAATTGGCCCGCGTCCTGGCGACCGAGCAGCTGTCGCCTGATGTCTATGAAGTCGTGAGCAAGTCACTCGCCTGAGCGCCACTACTGGCAGAATGCCCCCCGGATAGAGCCGGGGGGCTTGAGTTAAGCTCCGATAAATGAGTTACTTCGTATGCGCAAGGACAATATTTTAATAAAAAATTACCAAGAGGTATTTGTGCAGTCCGTCGTAGGCCTCTAATATGCCTTGTCCGCTGGAGCGATAGCTGAATATGACACTGTCTCTCAGCTCTCCAAGCATGGCGAGATCTGTTCATCGTTCCCTTGCGGAGCAGTGCACCTATATAAAAACAAAGAGGGGTGGTGTATGCGTAAGCCTGTCAATTGGCGCGCTCCATTCATGGTCCGGGCGAACTCGCTTCAACCGACCAGCAAGCAAAATTTTCCTTTTCGTTCAGTATTCTCGACGCTGGCATTGTCTGTTGCCATAGCGAGCTTTGCCGCGCCCGGCGTTAGCCTGGCCGAAGCTGCTGAAGATATTAAGCCCGCGGTTGAGTCTGAACTGTCTGCTTCCGACCTGCTGCTCGATGCGGCCAAGGCCGGTGAGCGTCTGGTAGCGGTGGGTAGCCGTGGACACATCGTTTATTCCGATGATCAGGGTGGCAGCTGGAAACAGGCCGCTGTGCCGGTGCGTCAGCTATTGACCGCGGTCTTCTTTGTCGACGACAAGAGCGGCTGGGCAGTAGGGCATGACTCGTTGATCCTGCATACCGCTGATGGTGGTGCCACTTGGGCAATGCAGTATCGTGATCCCGAGCTGGACGTGCCAGTTGATCCTGACGGCCCCAGTCTGCTTGAGCGGCCGCTGATGGACGTCTGGTTTCGTGATGCCCAAACCGGTTTCGCCGTGGGTGCCTATGGCATCGTCCTGCGCACCGATGACGGTGGCGAGAACTGGGAAGACGTAAGCGATGTGGTGGATAACCCCGATGGTTTCCATTACAACTCGATCGCTGAAGTTAAAGGTGCCGGCCTGTTTCTCGCTGGTGAGATGGGCACCATGTACCGCTCTGCCGATTATGGTGATACCTGGGAAACCTTGACCGATAGCCCCTATGACGGCTCATGGTTTGGTGTTTCCGGTACCAATCAGAACAATGTCGTTCTGGTATGGGGTCTGCGTGGCAACATGTTCCGCTCAGCCGACTTTGGTGACAGCTGGGAACAAGTGGTACTCAAGACTCAAAACAACAATACGCTGGGCGCAACTCTGCTGGGTGGGAGTGTTTCCGAGAGCGGTGAGTTGGCCGTGGTAGGGGCTGGTGGTGTGGTGGTTATCAGCCATGATGACGGTAAAACCTTCAGTGTCTCCACCCGTCCTGATCGAATCGCCCTGGCGTCTGCCAAGGTGCTGGAAAACGGTCAGATCTTGCTTGTAGGCCAGCACGGCGTTTCTACTGCCGCGGCTAACGGTCTCAAAGTCAACTAATAATAACTACAAGCCAGGAGAATCTGGATGTCCCGCGACGAGGAAAACGCAACTTTCATGGAACGGTTGGTCTTTAATAACCGCCTGATGGTTGTAGCGCTGTTCTCTATTATTACCGTGTTTCTTGGCTATCAGGCGCTGCAGGTTCGCCCTGATACCAGTTTCGGCAAGATGATTCCGCTGGAACACCCCTATATCGTCAACATGCTCGAGCACCAGAACGATCTGGCCAACCTCGGCAACTCGATTCGTATCGCGGTGGCGATTGAGGATGGCGACATCTTCAGCACCGAATACATGGAAACCCTCAAGCAGATCAACGATGAGGTGTTCTTCCTGCCGGGTGTTGATCGCTCCAACCTGCGCTCTCTGTGGACGCCCAACGTGCGCTGGACGGAGGTCACCGAGTACGGTTTTGATGGTGGCCCGGTAACCAACCATCCGTCCTACACCAATGAAGAGGATCTGGACGAGCTGCGCGGTAACGTGCTCAAGTCCGGTGAAATTGGGCGCCTGGTAGCGAACAACTTCAAGTCCAGCATCATTGAGGTGCCGCTGCAGGAGTTCTACCCGAATCCGGAGAACCAGAGCGAGCTGCTGCGTTTGGACTACAAGGAGTTCTCACATCAGCTGGAAGAGAAGATTCGCGATCGCTTCCAGTCAGAGAATCCCAACATCAAGATCCATATCGTCGGCTTCGCCAAGAAGGTCGGTGATTTGATCGATGGTTTGATGGGCGTGGTAGCCTTCTTCGGTATCGCTTTCATCATTACCTTTGTTCTGCTGTACATGTTTACCTGGTGTATCCGCAGTACCGTATCGGTATTGATGACCACCGTTATCGCGGTGATCTGGCAGCTAGGCCTGATCAATCTGGTCGGCTTCGGTCTTGACCCCTACTCGATGCTGGTACCTTTCCTGATCTTTGCCATCGGTATTTCCCACGGGGTGCAGAAGATCAACGGTATCGCCTTGCAATCGGGTGAGGCCGATAACGCGCTAACAGCCGCGCGGCGTACGTTCCGCCAGTTGTTCCTGCCAGGCATGATTGCGATTCTGGCCGACGCGGTAGGCTTTATCACGCTGCTGGTTATTGATATCGGTGTGATCCACGAGCTGGCTATCGGTGCGTCTATCGGTGTGGCAGTAATTGTGTTTACTAACCTGATCATGTTGCCAGTGACCATTTCTTATCTGGGTATCAGTAAGAAAGCGGTTGAGCGCAGTAAGCGTGATGCGGTACGTGAGCATCCGTTCTGGCGCGCGATCTCTTATGTGGCGCACCCAAGCTTTGCGCCCTGGATTGTGATTGTTGCTCTGGTGGGCGGCGTATCCTGCTTCATCTATCAGGAGCACAACATCAAGGTCGGCGACCTGGATGCCGGTGCGCCCGAGTTGCGGCCTGATTCACGCTACAACCTGGATAATGATTTCATCATCCAGAACTACACCACCAGCTCTGACATTCTTGTAGTCATGGTCAGTACGCCGCCTGAGCAGTGCTCTGCCTATGAGACTCTGGAGGCGATCGACCAGTTGCAATGGCGCATGGCTAACCTGGAAGGTGTGCAGTCAGCGGTATCGCTGGTGACTGTTGCCAAGCAGGTAATCATGGGGTCCAACGAGGGCAACCTGAAGTGGCAAGGCCTGTCGCGTAACCAGGATATCCTGAATAACGCGATCAGCCGCGCACCAACAGGTATGTTCAACGCGAGCTGTTCGTTGGCGCCGGTCATGGTCTTCCTGGATGATCATAAGGCCGATACGCTGACCCGCGCTACGGATGAGATCAAAGCCTTTGCTGCCGAGTACAACACCGATGACATGGTCTTCAAACTGGCTGCAGGTAACGCTGGTATTGAAGCCGCTACCAACGAGATCATTTCCAGCTCCGAGCTGCTGATCCTGGTGCTGGTGTATATCTGGGTAGGCGTTATGTGCATGATCACCTTCCGTTCTTTCCCGGCGACCATCTGTATCGTATTGCCGCTGGTACTGACCTCGGTAATGGGTAACGCGTTGATGGCCTTCCTGGGCATTGGTATGAAGGTGGCAACGCTGCCGGTGATTGCTCTGGGTGTGGGTGTCGGTGTTGACTACGGTATCTACATCTACAGCCGCCTGGAGAGTTTCCTGCGCGCTGGCATGCCACTGCAGGAAGCCTACTATGAGACGCTGCGCTCTACTGGTAAGGCGGTTCTCTTTACCGGTCTGTGCCTGGCCATCGGGGTAGCAACCTGGATCTTCTCTGCCATCAAGTTCCAGGCGGATATGGGTCTGATGCTGACCTTCATGTTCCTGGTTAACATGATTGGAGCCATGCTGTTGTTGCCTGCTCTGGCGCGCTTCCTGATCAATCCCGAGAAGGTTCGCAACTCCAAGGGCAGCAAGATGAGTCACTGATAGTCTGCTTGTTGTAGAAAAAACCCGCCCTGACAGGCGGGTTTTTTTATGGGTGGAATTTTAGCTTGTTATAGGAATTGTTACTTGATATTGCGGTTAAAGTCGCCGAACTGTTATCAATATGCTGATTAACAAAAGATAACCACGACCCGTTGGCGAGGTGGCCCTGTCCTCGTTAGTATTGTTGATTCCGTCTAGTTGGCGGCTTCTGACAACAATAAAGGGGAATGGCGTATGCGTGAGCGCATCGAAGGGCGCACTCAATCTACAGTCCAGGCAGTTTGCCCGAATTCAGGTATGACACTCCGCAAACACCTTATCGGCCAGCGGGCGCTGCGAGCGTTGGGCTTTACAGCCGCGCTCTTGCTCCCGACAGGCGCGGTACTGGCCCAGGACCCGCAGCCGATTGCCGAGGCGCCACAAGCCGCCATCATGTCTGATCTGGCCAGCAAGACGCTGTTGCTGGATGTGGTCACTGCTGGCGACCGTTTGGTGGCTGTGGGCAGCCGTGGACATATTGTCTATTCCGATGATCAAGGTGAAAGCTGGACACAGGCTGAGGTGCCAGTGCGCCAGGTGCTGACGTCTGTCTACTTTGTCGATGAGCAGAACGGCTGGGCCGTAGGGCATGACTCGCTCGTATTGCACAGCACAGACGCTGGCCAAACCTGGGCGCTGCAATATCGTGACCCTGCATTGGATAAGCCTAGAGACCCTGAGGGCCCTGGCCTGCTTGAACGACCTTTGATGGACGTCTGGTTCCGTGATACCCAGACCGGTTTTGCTGTTGGTGCCTATGGCATCTTCCTGCGTACCGATGACGGCGGAGCTACCTGGGTGGACCGCAGCGATAACGTAGACAACGAATATGGCATGCATTACAACGCCATTGCGCCGGTACATAACGCTGGCCTGTTTATGGTTGGCGAGATGGGCAGCATGTATCGCTCATCCGATTACGGCGATACCTGGGAAACCCTGGATAGTTCGCCCTACGATGGCACCTGGTTTGGTGTTTCCGGCACCGGTCAGACCGGTCAACTCCTGGTCTGGGGCTTACGCGGTAACCTCTATCGCTCCGCGAACTTTGGTTATACCTGGGAGCCAGTGAAGTTTGACGGTCGTGCACCTCAGGCTACCTTGCTGGGCGGCAATCTGTCGGCTGATGGTCGTCTGGCGATCGTCGGTGCCGGCGGGGTAGTGCTTACCAGTGATGATCATGGCCACACCTTTGCTGCCAATACGCGTGCTGATCGGGTCGCGCTGGCAACCGCCAAGCGGCTGGCCGACGGTCATCTGCTCCTGGTTGGGCAGCACGGCGTAGTCAGAGCATCAGCCAACGGTCTTAAAGACGCACAACAATAAGTTCTGCCTGGAGAATATGGATGTCTAAGCACCATCAGGAGACCGCCCCTTTTGTGGAGCGGCTGATTTTCAATAATCGGATTGCAGTACTGCTGATCTTTGCACTGCTTACGGTGTTTTTTGGCTATCAGGCGGCCCAGGTCAAGCCCGATACCAGCTTCGAGAAGATGATTCCGCTCAAGCACCCCTACATCGTCAATATGATCGAACATGAAAATGATCTGCCAAACCTGGGTAACTCCATCCGTATTGCGGTGGAGATCGAGGATGGCGACATTTTTTCCACCGAGTATATGGAAGCACTCAAGCGTATTAACGATGAGGTGTTTTTTCTACCCGGGGTAGATCGTTCCAATCTGCGCTCGCTATGGACCCCAAACGTACGCTGGACCGAGGTAACCGAGTACGGCTTTGATGGCGGTCCGGTGGCCAATCGGCCGTCTTACACCAGTGAAGCCGATCTCGATGAGCTGCGGGCTAACGTGCTCAAGTCGGGTGAGATTGGCCGACTGGTCGCCAATAACTTCAAGTCGACCATCATCGATGTGCCGCTGCAGGAGGCCTATCCCAATCCTGATAATCAGAGTGAACTGATTCAGCTCGATTACGGTGATTTTTCGCGTCAGCTGGAGGATAAAATCCGTCAGCACTTCGAGGCTGAGAATCCCAATATCAAGGTGCATATCGTCGGTTTCGCCAAGAAAGTGGGTGATCTGATTGAAGGTATTATCAAGGTCGTCATGTTCTTTGGCGCGGCGCTGCTGATCACCTTTGTATTACTGCTGATGTTCACTCGCTGCATCAAGAGCTCGCTGACCACTCTGGTGTGCTCCGTCATCGCGGTTGTCTGGCAGCTTGGTTTGCTGCGCACCCTGGGTTTTGGCCTTGATCCGTACTCGATCCTGGTACCATTTTTGGTGTTTGCCATCGGTATTTCCCACGGGGTACAGATCATCAATGGCATGGCTATTGAGTACCCGACCTCGCAGGGCAGTTACGATGCTGCGCGCCGCGCGTTCCGTTCTTTGTATATTCCGGGCATCGTGGCACTGATATCGGATGCGGTGGGTTTTGTAACCCTGCTGCTGATCGAAATCGAAGTGATTCGTGAGCTGGGGATTGCCGCGTCTATTGGTGTGGGTGTGATCATCCTGACCAACCTGATGCTGCTGCCGATTCTGATGTCTTACATCGGTATCAGCAAAGGCGCAGTCGAGCGTAATCGTGTTCGTGCGTCACAGCCGCAGAAGCTCTGGCTGGCAGTAGCGCGATTTGCTCATCCGACGGTGGCACCGATTTCCATCCTGCTGGCGATTGCGGCCTTTGCCTTTGGTATTTATCACGGCAAGAACGTCGCCATCGGTGATCTTGATCCGGGTGCGCCTGAGCTGCGTGCAGATTCGCGCTATAACCTCGACAACAAGTTCATCATCGACAACTACTCGACCAGCTCGGACATTCTGGTTGTCATGGTTAAAACGCCACCTGAGATGTGCTCGGCGCATACCACGATGGAAGCCATTGATCAGCTTGAATGGAAGATGAATAACCTGGATGGCGTGCAATCGGCGGTGTCGCTGGTAACGGTAGCCAAGCAGGTGATCATGGGTAACAACGAGGGCAACCTGAAATGGCAGGGGCTGTCGCGTAACCAGGACAACCTGAATAACGCTATCAGCCGTGCACCTTCGGGCATGTTCAACGCTGAATGCTCGCTGGCTCCGGTCATGATCTTTTTGGATGATCACAAGGCTCAGACTTTGAGTCGTGCCACCGCGGCGGTGGAAGCCTTTGCCGAGGAGTACAACACCGACAACCTGGAATTCAAACTGGCTGCGGGTAATGCTGGTATTGAAGCGGCCACCAACGTTGTGATCGAGGCCTCACAGACCAAGATGCTGCTCACCGTTTATGCGGTGGTGATCTTTATGTGTCTGGTGACCTTCCGTTCGATCCGCGCGGTGCTCTGTATCATTATTCCTCTGGCTCTGACCTCGGTTCTGGCGAATGCGCTGATGGCGTTCCTGGGCATTGGCGTCAAGGTGGCCACCTTGCCGGTTATTGCTCTGGGTGTGGGTATTGGGGTGGACTACGGTATTTATATCTACAGTCGCCTGGAAACCTACCTGCGTCAGGGGTTGCCTTTGCAGGAAGCTTATTATGAAACCCTGAAAACCACGGGTAAGGCGGTTACCTTTACCGGCTTCACTCTGGCGATCGGTGTTGCCACCTGGATCTTCTCGGCCATCAAGTTCCAGGCAGACATGGGGATCCTGCTGACCTTTATGTTCCTTTGGAACATGTTTGGTGCGCTCTGGTTGTTGCCAGCACTGGCACGCTTCCTGATCCGTCCGGATAAGTTGCGTAACTAATACTGCAACTGAACAGCAAAAAGGCGCCCGAAGGCGCCTTTTTGCTGTGTTTTTTTCGACTGAACACTAACCTGCTACGCGGACTCTTGAATCCTGTCTGAACGGGCGAGTAGCGCAGAGCTTTGCGGAAGGAGGCACGATTGTGCTGCCTGAGCGAAGCGAGTGTATGAGGCCCCGACAGGTTGAACGACGCGGCTAAGCTGCAGGGCTGAGCAGTGGTTGTCAGCGCTGGCGGATAAGCACACTGGTCAGCAGGCGAAAACGAAAATGCGGTCAACAAGGCCTTAGGTGGTTGCTGCTAGCGCGCTCAGACGTCGGGGTAGAGCGAGTCAATACCGCCTTCTTTGAGCTCTTCGGCCTCGCGTTGACGGGCTTGGGTCACTTTACGTACGGCGCGCCATAGTGGCTTACCGCGCCAGGCATCATCGCTCTGCCCGAACAGGCAGGTGTTCAGCTCATCCAGCGCATCGGCCAGAACCGGATACGCGAGACTGAGGGCAATAAGATCACTTTTCTGCTGTCTGGCCCAGTGATCCAGCGCCTTGCGTGCTTCCGCGGGCTCGTTTTGACGGCAGGCTACCTGCAGGTCGGCCAGCGGGTTGCCGGCAGCGTCGGCGTCCAGGTGATGAGGGTCTTCGGGTAGTTCGTCTAAGCTGCTCAGTTCACTATGTAACTGACGTAAACGGTAGATACAGACGACGAGTGCGGCGAGCAGCAGGGCACAGGCAAGCTGCCACGGCCACAGTAGCGGCGCGGGTAGGGCGCTTACACTGCGCTCGTTTAGGGTGCTGCTGATATTCTGATTGTTGATTATGTTCAGACTGACGGCCGAGAGGCTGGCCTCTTCGAGGCTGTCGGTATTGGTATTCCACCAGGGCACACGCACTTCCGGCACGCTAACCTGGCCGGTATTGCGCGCAACCAGGGCGGCACTTTCCTGCCTCAGGCCAAGAATGCCATTGGCGGAGAGCTGGTTCTCCAGCTGGGGTTGGTCATTGTACTGGCGCAGCTCTTCGGACTGTTCGTCGGGCAGCCGGCCCAGTTCCGGTAATTGGCTGGCTGTCAGGCCATCGGCTTGAATCGAGAGAGTACGCGTTAGTGGTTCGCCGCGCAGCAGGTCCTGGCCAGGATCGGGCTGCCAGTTCTGGCTCAGTCGCACTTGTTTGGCGGGGAGCCAAAGTGCGTCGGAAGGGTAGTTATCAGGAATGGGTTTGACCTGCAGTTGCAGGCTTGGCGAACGTAATTGTGCGATACGGGCACTGCGCAGGCTATTGGGATCTGACGGGGTGCGCGGCGATTGCACTGTGGCGCTGAACAGCTGCGAGGGTATCTCCAGCGGTCCGCTTTGCTGCGGAAACAGGGCGTAACGCACTTCAATGACACCGTGCAATACGCCATTGATGGTGCGCTCGTAGTTACGTGGTGCGCCGAGCCGCTCGACCTTGGCGTTCGCGACGGCCAGGCCACTCAGATCGGAATCGTCATACAGGGAGACAGAGTGGTAAATGCGCAGGGTCAGCAAAACTTGCGCCTGTACATAGGGCGTTTGGGTATCTACCTCGCTGTCTATAAAGACTGGCGCCAGCTTGTCTGCGTTATCGTCGGCAGCCTGTGCCTGGGTGAGCACCCGCAAAGTGATAGGGTCGCTGCTATCCGGGCCTAGAAACAACGGCGGTATGACGACGAAGCCGGTACGCTTGGGTTGCAGCCCGATCACCCAGCGATTGACCCATTGCTTGCGGCCCTCCAGCTCACTCATCAAGCTCAATTGGTGACTCTGTGTCACCTTGAAGTGCTCGTAAAGTGGCGTGAGGTCGGGTGTGCTCGATGTACTGATGGCGTTACTTTCCAGCGTCAGTTCCAGGCTTTCATTTTCGACCAGTTGGGTACGGTCGACACTGGCCTGCATTGCCGCCTGGCACAGGCCGGTCAAGGCTAATAGACAGAGTGTCAGTAGCAGTCGCATCATCGAGGACGTCCATCGGGTTGTTGCAGGTGTTGATAAAGGAACTTACGGCGCAGCAATTCAGATGGGTTGTCGGGTATATCGCGCAGCCATTGCTGCAGCGCTTGCTGCTGTTCGGCATTGTAGCCTGTGCTGATTGAAGATGCGCTAGTGCCGCCCTCTGCGGGAGCGCTATCGAGCAGGCTTTCATCATCCTGGCTTTCATCATCTTCGCTAGCTGCCGGATTTTGCGCCATCAGGCCATCTGGCGTGGTGCTCGGTGTTGTTTCAGCATTGGCGCTCGTATTCTGATCTGCTGTGGCGCTATTACCGGCGCTGGCTGACTGTTCGCTGCCGGCTTTTGGCGTATCGTTTTCAGTCGTCACAGCTTGCTCTGAAGTGGTGGTATTGGCCGCGTCGTCAGATTGCTGCTGGCTCTCGTCGCTCGCGCCAGGTTGTTCTTGCTCCTTTCCTTGCTCTTGCTGTTCAGCCTTTTCCAGCTCGGCCAGATAGGCCTCAACGCGTTTGCGGTTATGTCGCGCGGCAGTGTGCTCTGGAGCCCTGATCAGGGCTTGCTCGAATGCGTTTAACGCCGCTTGATATTGTGCGTCTAGTGCCAGCGCAGTGCCTTGCGCAAAATGATATTCAGGGTTGTCAGGCTCGGCGGCGGCCAAGGCGCCGTAAGCGCTGCTGGCCGCCGCATAATCACCGGCCTGCAAGTGTGCCCAGGCTTGCCACTGCGGATCTTCAAAGCGCTGTGCGGCAGCGGCCGGATTACCTTCGGCCATTAGTTTCGCCGCTTGCTGGTCAGGGCGTTGCCATAGATCTTGCCAGCCCATTGCCGAGGCTGGCGGCGGCAGCCAGAGTGCGATCAGCAGGAGTGCTAACCAGCCGCGTCTGGCACCGATGGCGGCCAGTGGCAACAGCAATAACAGCAGCCAGTGGCCTTGATCGAGCCATTGACGCTGTGACTGCTCTGCTACCTGATCGCTTGCGGGCGTATCTGCCAGCAGAGCGTTGAGGTCTTGATCATCCCATGTGAGGCTGGCGTATTCGCCGCCGTGGCGATGGGCGAAGTGGCTAAGGGCCCTTTCGTCGAGTTGTGGCAACAGAATGCGACCCTGCTCGTCGCGCATGAAGCCACCTTCGGCAATTGGTACCGGTGCGCCATCGGCTGTACCTATCCCCAGGACGCGCAGGCGCGGGCCCAAGTCCTGGGTGACGACATCAGCGAGACTTTGTTCGCTGTCGTTCAGGCCATTGGTTAATAGAAGGACCTGTGCGCTGCTGGGGGGGAGGTCACGCACTAGCTGCTGAGCCAGCGCTAGCGCCTGATCAGCCTGCTGCCCGCGCACTGGCATGATATCCGGGTGCAGAGCGCCCAGGAGGTTCAGCAGCGTGCTGTGATCATGGGTGAGCGGGGCGACCAGATGTGCGCTGCCGGCGTAAGCGATCAGGGCGACACGTTTTTCCGGAAAGTTGCGCATGACGTCCTGCACCTTGCGGCGAGCTTGATCAAGCCGGTTTGGAGCAAGGTCAGTTGAAAGCATGCTGCGCGATACCTGAAGTACGACCACCAGTGCGCCCTGATCGCTGCGCTCTATGCCGTCATCCGACTCCCATGCCGGACCGGATAGCGCCAATAGCGCTAGCGTCCAGCACAGGCCCAGTAGCAGGTAGCGTCCTACGTAGCGCCGGCCTTGCTGCTGTTGCAGCAAGGCTTTGCGCAAGTTGGCTGGCAGCAGTGCTTCCCAGCCTGAGTGTTTCTGCATATGCCGGAACAGATACCAGCACAGGAACAGGTTGGGCAGTAGCGCGAGTAGCCACCAGGGGCGGCTAAAGCTGAAGGGCAGCAGATCAAGTAACACGGCGCTGCCTCCGTACCTGTTGCAAAGCCATCACAAGGCTGATTAACCAGGCAGCAGCAAGTGGCCAGGGGTAAAGCGGAATACTTTCATGGCTAGGCCGACCGGCGCGGAGACTGGGCTCCAATTCGTCAAGCCGTGCGTAGATAGACTCCAGACTGGCGCTATCACGGGCACGGAAATAAAGGCCTCCGGTGATCTCGGCTATCTTGCGCAGGGTGGTTTCATCGAGATCGATAGAGGGGTCAACATCACCATTGAGGACGCTTTGCAAACCATCCTGCTGCATGCTGTCAGCGCCTACGCCGATAGTGAAAATACGGATACCTTGCTCGGCAGCCAGCCGTGCAGCCTGGATTGGCGCTATTTCGCCGGCGGTATTCGCACCATCGGTTATCAGCAGCATTACCCGGCTTGAGGCGGGCTGCTGGATCAGACGCTTGATGCCCAGGCCAATGGCATCGCCGATGGCTGTATCGCGCCCGGTGAGGCCAACAAAGGCCTCCTCCAGCCACTGCGCGACACTGTCGAGGTCATAGGTTAACGGGGCTTGTACATAGGCGTTGCTGCCGAACAAAATCAATCCAATACGGTCGCCGCGACGGCCTTCTATAAAGGTGCCAAGCCAATGCTTCACCAGTGTGAGTCGGTCGACCTTGCGCTCATCCAGTTGCATGTCGTGTATCTCCATACTGGCAGACAGGTCAACCGCAACCATCATGTCACGTCCGCTAATGCTCGGTGCCAGAGGAGCTCCAAGCAACTGTGGCCTGGCTGCTGCGCACAGCATCAAAACCCATATAAGCAACAGCGGCCATTGCATAGAGTTCGATCTGCGATCCGCATTGGTACTTTGCAGTTGGCTCAATCGACGTAGAAAACTAACGTGTAGCGCGCTTGCCGGACGTCTGCTAGCGGGCAACAACCAACGCATCAGCCAGGGCAGCGGCAGCAATAAAAAAGCGGCGGGCCAGTACAGTTCAAACATGGTTATGCCTTACCCAGCGCAATAGCTCACGCTGCAGCGCCAGGCGCTCGCCGGAACTCATGTCATTGCCGGGCTGATACAAGCCCGTACCGAGTGGACGCAACAGGTCTGGTCGCGGTTTTGGGTAGCCCTGGCACAGGTAGTCCACCCACTCAGGGCCAAACAGTCTGGTAGCATCCTGCTCGCCACGACTTTTAAGCTGTCGCTTCAACTGGGTGTTGAGTGCCGCCAACCACGCCTGATCGGAGAGGTTATCCGGTACCTCCCAGATGATTCGCTGAGCGCGCATGCGTTGCCTGTAGCGTCGTCGCAGGCCAAGCCAGAGCAATGGCAGAGCAATCAGCAGTAATACCAGTAGCACCATGAGTGCTATCCAGCCGGGTGCCGGTGGCCACCAGGGTATGGGAGGCGGTGCCGCTGGCTGGATCAAGGCGTCCTGTAGCGGACTGCTCACTTGGTTTCCCCGCGTGGATGTCCGGAGAGCGTGTCGCGCATCTGTTCGTGAGCGGCGAACCGCGTATCCAAAGGTATCAGGCTGCAGCGAAGGCGGCGGGCCAGTCTTAGCCAGCTCTGCTGCTGTTGCTGAAATTGCTCAGCGTAAGCCTCGCGTACGCCCGGTTCGAGGGTGTTGATGGTGATACGCTCCTCGCCCTGGACAAAGTCGAGAGGTCCAAACAGCGGCAGGCTACTGTCGAGAGGATCGAGAACCGGCAGCAAGACCATATCGTTGTGCCCGGCCAGAGGAACCAATAGGCTCTGGTTCAGACCATCTATCGCGCTGTGATCGCAGATAATATAAAGAATGCTGCCTGGACGAATAATTTCACGGCTATGGCGCAGGGCAAGGTTCAGCGGTTCCGATTCGTCGTCTGGATCCGCTTGCAGGCCTGGTTGTAACTGGTGGTTGGCTTGGATTAACAAGTGCAGTAATTGCAGTAGTGCCTTGCGGTCGCGCCGGGGGCGCACCTCATGACAAGAGCCCGGGCTATAGACCATGCCACCCACACGGTCGTGGTGCGATAGCGCCGTCCACGCAATCAGTGCGCTGGTTTCGGCAGCCAGCACTGACTTGAAGCAGCGTTGGCTGCCGAAGAACAGACGGGGGCTTTGCTCACTGATGACAAAAACCGGGCGCTCCCGCTCTTCATTGAATACTTTGGTGTGGACCTTTTGCGTTCGCGCTGTCACGCGCCAGTCGATATTGCGGATGTCATCGCCGGGCTGATAGGCACGTACCTGATCAAAATCGACACCACGTCCGCGCAAGCGCGAGCTTTGCTGTCCACTTTGCCGCCCGTTGCGCACCGGACGGTTGAACAAGGGCAGCTTATTGCAGTGCCGACGAGTCGCCAGCAGCGCCTCCAGGCTGGTATAGATGGCAGGGTCCAGGCTAGCAGGCATGGATCAAACCACCGGTACTGAGTCGATCAACAGGTTGATGGCTTGGTCGGTGTCGATACCAGCGGCTTCAGCCTCGAAACTAAGCATGATGCGGTGGCGCAGCACGTCATGCACTATGGCTTGCACGTCTTCTGGACTGACAAAGTCGCGCCCCGCTAGCCAGGCATGGGCCCGTGCGCAACGATCCATTGCAATGGTTCCGCGCGGACTGGCGCCCATGGCCAGCCATTCAGCCAGTTGCGGGTTGTACTGGTCGGGCCGGCGAGTTGCCATGATCAGCTG
The DNA here is from genome assembly GCF_014077575.1 of Pseudomonas sp. 5Ae-yellow. Lineage (NCBI taxonomy): Bacteria > Pseudomonadati > Pseudomonadota > Gammaproteobacteria > Pseudomonadales > Pseudomonadaceae > Pseudomonas > Pseudomonas sp. 5Ae-yellow. The sequence goes on from NZ_JACGWE010000020.1 coordinate 40,932, forward strand.
GATCAGATATTCCTCCACGGCGTCCGCCATGAACATATCAAGCACTTCCTGTCTTGCCGCCAGAATGCTTGCCTGGCTGATTTTGCTGGAGATGACTGGCTCATCACCCCGCGCTTCGCCCCGCGCCAGCTGGAGGATTTGTCGTTCCAGTGCGGCATCCGGAAAACCGATGCGCACATGCATCAGGAAACGGTCCAGCTGTGCCTCCGGCAGTGGGTAGGTCCCTTCCTGTTCGATGGGATTCTGCGTGGCCATGACCATAAACAGCTCAGGGAGCGGATAGGTCTCACGGCCAACGCTCACCTGACGCTCGGCCATGGCTTCGAGCAGCGCCGACTGCACCTTGGCGGGTGCGCGGTTGATCTCGTCTGCCAGTACCAGATGATGGAAGATAGGACCTTGCTGGAAGCTGAAGGTGGCGGTCTCCGGGCGGTACACCTCGGTGCCGGTAATGTCGGCGGGCAACAGATCAGGGGTGAACTGGATGCGATGAAACTCCGCTTCTATACCTTCTGAAAGCGCTTTGATGGCTTTGGTCTTGGCCAGACCGGGCGCGCCCTCGACTAACACATGTCCGCCTGCCAGCAGGCTGATCAGCATGCGATCGATCAAATGTTCCTGTCCGAAGATGTGTTGCCCAAGAAAGGCTTTTAGCTGCAGCAGTGAGTCACGGTGAGTCATTGGGATTTTTAGTGTCCTATTCTTCTTGACCAGCGTCAGTGTACGTCACTTTACCGAAATGCATTTGGTCTAGACTATGCCTGAGACAAGAATAATTCAGGCCCGCCGGTTCAAGCCCCACAAGGGCGAGCGAGGCGACCGAATGCAGGTTCGCAGTCCACACCCACGGCGCAACATCAGGAGGTAGGCAGCATGGCATTGATCATGGCCAGCACCAAGCAGGGCTTTATCGAAACACTGCAGGAGCGGTTGGTAGCCCTTGTGCAGACAAAGGATCGGGAGGCCATTCGCTTATTCTGTCGGTACTTTTATGGTATCGCCTCGCTGGAAGAGCTCAGCGCGCGCCAGGATAACGATTTGCTAGGTTGCACCCTCTCCAGTTGGCGCGCCCTGCAGCACTTCGAGGGTGGCGAGATGAAGGTAAAGGTGTTCAATCCCGACACGCAGCAGGATGGCTGGCAGAGCACGCATACGGTTGTCGAGGTGCTGCATCGAGACTTGCCATTCCTGGTTGATTCGGTACGCATGGAATTGACCCGTCAGGGCTATGCCATCCACACGCTGCAAAACAGCATCATGACGACGCAGCGCGATGACCAGGGTAATCTGCAGGCGCTGCTGGAAACGGGTAGCCAGGGTGCGGACGTACGCACCGAGTCATTGATGTACATTGAAATCGATCGCTGCACTACCTCGGCAGATTTGCGCGCCCTGCAGAACGGGTTGAAAGAGGCCTTGAGTCATGTGCGCGTGACGGTTCGCGACTTTCCGGCGATGCAGAAGCAGGTTGAAACGCTTATTGGCGGCCTCAAGAAGCGCAGCGGCCAGTATTTCTCCAGCGAAGAGCGTACGGAAACCATCGCCTTTTTGCAGTGGCTGCTACAAAACCATTTTACCTTTCTGGGCTATGAGTGCTTTGCGATCAATGAGGGTTTGCCGCAGCAACGCCTCGGCTTGATTGAAGGCAAAAGCCTGGGGGCGCTGGCCATGGAGCCGCGTGATGAAGGGCTCGATGGTTTGCCCGTTGAGGTAATTGAATATCTTCAGGCGCCGTTATTGCTGTCTTTCGCCAAGGCGTCACGATTGAGTCGAGTACACCGTCCGGCCTATCCCGATTACGTCTCCCTGCGTGAAGTCGATGCCGACGGCAAGGTGCTGCTCGAACACCGATTCATGGGGTTATATACCTCGCGAGTATATTCTGATCTGGTCGATAATATTCCGCATGTGCGTCGTAAAGTAGCGCATGTGCGCGAAGTTTCCGGCTTTATTCCACAGAGCCACCTGGCCAAAGAGCTGGAGCAGGTGCTGCAGGTGTTGCCGCGCGATGACCTGTTCCAGTCATCAGTAGAACAACTGGCTGATACTGCGATCAGCATAGTGCAGATGCAGGAGCGTAATCAGATCCGCGTGTTCCTGCGCTCTGGCAACTATGGTCGTTTTTATTACTGCCTGGCTTTCGTTCCGCGCGATGTCTATTCCACCGATATTCGGTTGACTATTCAGTCGGTATTGATGGAGCGCCTGCAAGCGACCGAGAGTGAGTTCTGGACTTATTTCTCCGAGTCCATTCTGGCCCGCACCCAATTCATAATGCGGGTTGACCCCACCAAGACGCTGGACATAGACCCCGTGAAAATAGAACAGGAAGTCGTGCGCGCATGCCGCAACTGGAATGATGAGTTCCGTGATCGTCTGCTGGAAAGCATGGGCGAGGCGCGCGCCACTGACGTGCTGGCGCACTTGGGTGAGGGCTTCCCGGCTGGCTACAGTGATCGCTTTCCGCCGGCTACCGGGGTGGTTGATTTACAGACCATGTTGGGGCTCACGGCTGAGCAGCCACTGGCCATGAGTTTTTATCAACCGCTGGAGCAGAAGCCAGGTGTATTGCATTGCAAGCTCTATCACCTAAGCGATCCGCTGCCCTTGTCGGACGTAATCCCCATTCTGGAAAACCTGGGGCTACGGGTATTGGGTGAGTTTCCCTTTCATATCGCACAGGACAGCGGGCCAAGCTTCTGGATTCATGATTTTGAGTTTACCTTTGCGGCCAATGCCAGCCTGGATATCCACGAAGCCAATGACCTGTTCCGTGAAGCCTTTGCGGCAATCTGGGCGGGGCATGCAGAGAACGATGCATTCAACCGTCTGGTCCTGCTGGCGAGCCTGCCTTGGCGTGATGTATCACTGCTGCGCGCCTATGCGCGCTATCTCAAGCAGATCCGTCTGGGTTTTGAATTACCTTACATTGCCAGCACTCTGATTGCGCATGCCGATATTTCGCGCGAACTGGTGCGACTGTTCCGCACCCGTTTTTATCTGGCTCGCAAGCTGTCTCCTGCCGATCTGGAGGAGATGCAGCATAAATTGGAACAGGCGATTCTCAATGCCCTGGACAACGTGGCGGTGCTTAATGAAGATCGCATCCTGCGGCGCTACCTCGACCTGATCAAGGCAACACTGCGCACCAACTATTATCAGCCGGATGCGGAGGGTGAGACCAAGGACTATTTGAGCCTGAAGTTTGATCCCTCGGCGATCCCCGAGTTGCCATTGCCACGGCCGATGTTTGAGGTGTTCGTGTACTCACCCAGGGTAGAAGGGGTGCATCTGCGTGGCGGTAAAGTTGCCCGTGGTGGTCTGCGCTGGTCCGACCGGGAAGAAGACTATCGTACCGAGGTGCTGGGCCTGGTCAAAGCGCAGCAAGTGAAGAACGCGGTTATTGTGCCGGTCGGCGCCAAGGGCGGTTTCGTACCACGGCGGCTACCGGTGGGCGGCTCACGGGATGAAGTGCAACAGGAGGCAATTGCCTGTTACAAAATGTTCATCCAGGGCCTGCTCGATCTGACCGATAACTTGGTCGATGGTGAGGTCGTGCCGCCCGCTAACGTGGTGCGTCATGACGCAGACGACCCCTACCTGGTGGTTGCCGCGGACAAGGGCACTGCGACCTTCTCCGATATCGCCAATGGCATTGCTGCGGGCTACGGTTTCTGGCTGGGGGACGCTTTTGCCTCCGGTGGCTCTGCTGGCTACGACCACAAGAAGATGGGCATTACCGCTAAAGGTGCCTGGGTCTCGGTACAGCGTCACTTCCGCGAGCTGGGCGTCAATGTGCAGACCGATCCGATTACGGTTATCGGTGTGGGCGATATGGCGGGCGATGTCTTCGGTAACGGTATGCTGTTGTCGCGTCAGCTGAAGCTGGTCGCCGCCTTTAACCATCAACACATTTTTATCGACCCCAATCCGGACACTGAGAGCAGCTTTGTGGAACGTCAGCGGTTGTTTGATCTGCCGCGCTCAAGCTGGGCCGACTATGACGCCAGCCTGATTTCTCAGGGTGGCGGTCTCTTTGCCCGCAGTCTCAAGCAGATCACGCTGACGCCGCAGATGAGGGAGCTGTTCGACATCAAGGCCGAGAAGCTGACGCCGACCGAGCTGATTCATCAGTTGCTCAAAGCGCCGGTCGACCTGATCTGGAATGGCGGCATCGGCACCTACGTCAAAGGTAGCAGTGAGACGCACGCCGATGTAGGCGACAAGGCCAACGATACCCTGCGCGTTAATGGCCGTGATCTGCGCTGCCGCGTAGTAGGTGAGGGCGGTAACCTGGGTATGACGCAGCTGGGCCGTATCGAATTCTGTCTCAATGGTGGCGCCGTCAATACCGACTTTATCGATAATGCGGGTGGGGTTGATTGCTCTGACCATGAAGTCAACATCAAGATTCTGCTTAACGAGGTTGTGGCCAGCCAGGACATGACGGCCAAGCAACGCAACAAGTTGCTCGCCAGCATGACCGACTCGGTTTCCGAGTTGGTACTGGGGAACAACTACAAGCAGACCCAGGCCATCAGTCTGGCTCAGCGCCAGGCCAGCCAGACCATGGGTGAATATCAGCGCTTTATTAGCGCAATGGAAAGCAGCGGCAAGCTTAATCGGGCATTGGAGTTTATCCCTGATGATGAGCAGATGGCCGAGCGCAAGGCGAGCGGCAAAGGGCTGACACGTGCCGAGCTATCGGTGCTGATTTCCTACTCGAAAGCTGACTTGAAAGAGGCGCTGGTGGCGTCCGACGTACCAGAGGACGAATATCTGGCGACTGAGCTGGAGACGGCATTCCCCACTGTGCTGTTGAAGAAGTATCAGCAGGCGCTTCTCGGCCACCGGCTGCGCCGCGAGATTATTTCGACGCAGCTGGCAAATAACCTGGTCAATCATATGGGGATCACCTTCCTGCGTCGTCTGGAGCAGTCTACCGGTGCCTCGCCGAGCAATATCGCCCGCGCCTATGTCGTTGCCCGCGATGTTTTTCATCTACAGGAGCACTTTGCCGGTATAGAACAGCTGGATTATCAGATTCCGGCCGATGTGCAGCTGGAACTGATGGACGAACTGATGCGCTTGGGGCGTCGGGCGACGCGCTGGTTTATTCGCAATCGTCGTACCGAGCTGTTGCCTGAGCGTGAAGTATCACATTTCGCTCCTTGCGTTCAGGCCCTGTCTGAGCGCTTCGATCAGTTGCTGGGGGGGGATATCAGAAAGCTGTGGGACGAGCGTTATCAGCACTATGCTGATAACGCCGTGCCCGAAGGTATTGCGCGGGTTGTGGCTGGCACCGGCCACGCCTATACGCTGCTGGGCATTGTAGAGGCGGCTGATACCACCGGCCAGAGCCCGGAGCGCGTGGCGCAGGTGTTCTTTGCCATTGGCAGCCAGTTGCAGTTGCCCTGGTTCAATCAACAGGTGTCCAATCTGGTCGTGGATAACCACTGGCAGGCGCTGGCACGCGAGAGCTATCGTGATGATCTCGACTGGCAGGCAAGAACCATGACGGTCGCGGCCTTGCAAAGTGCGGATGAGTCGGTGCCGGTAGAGGAGCTGGTCGACGCCTGGATGGAGCAGAATCAGCAAATGGTCTCGCGCTGGCAGGTCATGCTGGGCGAGTTGAAGAACGCAGGTGCTGGTGATTATCCGATGGTTGCCGTTGCCATGCGCGAGTTGCTCGATTTGGCTCAGGCTGCGCGGTTAAACGTGCGGGGAGAGCCATGCAGCAGCTGATTATCGATCTGGCGTTACCCGCGGAGCGCTATCTGGCCTGGTATCAGGGGCGCGCCGAGCGGGTTGTTATGTACAGCAGAGATGGGCGCCGGGTTAGTCTCCCGGCGCACCACCTGCGCCCCTTTCTGACACATGGTGGCGTGCATGGCAGTTTTTTGCTGAGCTTCACTGATGAAGGGAAACTACTCAATCTGGAGCGCTTGTCTGTCTGACAGCCAGATAGCTGCCTGTGGCTGCTGAATCCCCAGGCATAACCCTTTATACTCTGCAGCCTGATTTCACAGCCCAGGCCCGCCGCTTATGTACGACCTGCTCCGTTCGTTGATGTTCAAACTGCCCGCCGAGACCTCGCACGATCTTGCTCTCGACATGATTGGTGCTGCCGGTCGCCTGCGTCTGGCTGACAGGCTGGTACGTCCGGTACCGGCCCAGCCGGTCGAGGTGATGGGGCTGACGTTTGATAATCCGGTCGGCCTGGCGGCCGGGCTGGATAAAAACGCGATAGCTGTCGATGGTCTGGCGGCTATGGGGTTTGGCTTTGTCGAGGTGGGTACCGTGACGCCAAGGCCCCAGCCGGGTAACCCAAAGCCGCGCCTGTTCCGTCTCGCCGAGCACGAGGCCATCATCAATCGCTTTGGTTTTAATAATCTCGGTGTGGATGCCATGTTGGATCGTTTGGCGGCGACCAGGTACCGAGGTGTGTTGGGTGTGAATATTGGCAAGAACGCAGTAACGCCGGTTGAGAATGCGGTGGACGATTATCTCTACTGCATGCGCAAGGTATACAGCTGCGCCAGTTACATCACGGTTAACCTGTCGTCTCCTAATACCCCTGGCTTGCGCACGTTGCAGTACGGCGACGCCTTGAAGCAGCTGCTGGCGCAGATAAAGACCTGCCAATTGGAGCTTAGTGATCAGCAGGGACGGTACGTGCCCATCGCGATCAAGATTGCACCGGATATGACCCCCGAAGAAGTCCAGCTGGTTGCTGGGACCTTGCTTGAGCAAGGCATGGATGCGGTTATCGCAACCAATACCACGCTGGATCGTACGGCCGTAGCCGACTCGCCTTTCGCTGATGAGTCTGGTGGTTTGTCGGGCGCGCCGCTGACTGACGTATCGACCGAGGTCGTACGTCTGTTGGCAGGGGAACTTAAGGGGCGTATGCCCATTATCGGTGTGGGTGGCATCTTCAGTGGCGCTGACGCCGCAGACAAGATGGCTGCTGGCGCTAGTCTGGTTCAGTTGTATAGCGGGTTCATTTACCGGGGCCCGGTGCTAGTGCGTGAGTGCGCAGAAGCGATAGCCACAATGCCGGGCAGGGGCTGATTCAGTATGTGCAAGAGGGGGGGAGAATAGTTGGCCCCCGCAAGCGGGGGCCGGGTGGGCCTTCGCGAGGCCCGACGCTCTGGGTGAGCGCCTTGGGGAAAAATGAAATAACCGAGGGATTAGCCTACGGCGTGCATCTCGTTTAATCGGTGTACACCGGAGATGCCGGTGTAACCGGCCCAATGGTCCGCACGACCTTCACGCCAACCATTGATCCAATTTTGTCTGGCACTGGCACTATTGAAAGGGCAACTGTCTTGAGATTTGCCATGTACTCCATTCTGGTAACCGCGCAAAAATGCTCGTTCCATCGGATCACGCTTGAGTCTTCTCATAGGTTTGAGTCCTCGTTGGTTATGACATACCAGACGGCCATTGCCGTGCAGGAAGTTGTGCGAACCAGTGACTGGTTGCACCGAAAGGAAGCCAGCTAATATGTAGAAAAGGGCTGACTGCCGAATCCGTACTGCTGATTAAGTCATACCTTGTTGTACCCTAATGGAGGTGCCTCCTCCAAAGAACGAATTGGCATACCACGGCCGCTATTTAGCTGCCGTTGAAATATAAACGTCATCCATTTCCGGAAATCAAAGACATGCGCGAGACCCTTGAATTTTTTGTTACCTGTCCGAAAGGCGTGGAGGGGCTGCTGCGTGACGAAGTGCTCGCTTTGGGCGCTGATTCTGCCCGTGAAACCGTTACCGGTATCGAGGTCCAGGGCGATATGGAACTGGCCTACCGCATTTGTTTGTGGTCGAGGTTGGCTAACCGCGTGCTCATGGTAATGGATCGTTTCCCTGCTGAAAGCGCGCAGGATATGTATGACGGCATCAGCAAGATCAACTGGGCTGAGCATCTGCGTGCTGACGGCAGTCTGGCGATCGATTTCACCGGCAGCCTGCCCGGTATCGACAACACCCACTTTGGCGCACTCAAGGTCAAGGATGCGATTGTTGATCAATTGCGTCAGGCTGACGGTACTCGCCCGAGTGTCGAGAAGGTGCAACCCGATCTGCGTATCAACGTGCACTGCCGCCGTAGTGAGGTGCAGGTCGCGCTCGACTTGTCTGGCGTCAGTCTGCACCAGCGCGGTTATCGCTTGCAGCAAGGCGCTGCACCACTCAAAGAGAACCTCGCGGCAGCTATTCTGATTCGTAGCGGTTGGCCAAAGCTGGCAGAAGAGGGTGCCGCCTTGGCCGACCCTATGTGTGGTTCGGGTACTTTCCTGGTTGAAGCCGCGCTAATGGCGGCTGACGTCGCCCCTAACCTGCAGCGCGAGCGCTGGGGCTTCAGTCGCTGGCTGAAGCACGTGCCGGCCATGTGGGAGCGGCTGATGAACGAGGCAAAATATCGCGCTGAAAAGGGTCTGGCCAAGCCGCCGGTATGGATTCGTGGCTATGAGGCTGATCCGCGTCTGTTGCAGCCGGTGCGTAATAACATCCAGCGCGCTGGCGTGACCGAGTGGGTCAAGGTATACCAAGGGGAGCTGGCCACCTTTGCCCCCAGCCCGGATCGCGGGCAACTGGGTCTTATCGTCTGCAACCCGCCCTATGGTGAGCGCCTGGGTGACACGGCGAGTCTGGTTTACCTGTATCAGAAGCTGGGTGAAGTGCTGCGTGAAAAGTGTATTGGCTGGCAGGCGGCGATCTTCACCGGTAACCAGGACCTGGGCAAGCGTATGGGTATTCGCAGCCATAAACAGTACAACCTGTTTAACGGTGCGCTACCGTGCAAGCTGCTGCTGATGGATCTGGCGCCGGAGCGATTTATCACCAAGGCACCGGTGCAGCAGGCGGACAAGAGCGGCCATGCCGGCGGTGAAAACGTGCCAGTTGCTACTGCACGGCTCAGTGAATCGGCGCAGATGTTTGCCAATCGCCTGAAAAAGAACCTGAAGCTACTTGGCAAATGGGCTCGCCAACAGGATATCGAGTGCTATCGTCTGTACGACGCCGATATGCCGGAGTTCGCCGTAGCGGTCGATATCTACGCCGACTGGGTGCATGTGCAGGAATACGCAGCGCCCGCGACCATCAGTGAGGATAAAGCGCAGGCGCGGCTGCAGGACGTGATGGCTGCCATCCCGCAGGTGTTGGGCATCCCGGATAGTCAGGTGGTGCTCAAGCAGCGTCAGCGTCAGGCCGGCAAGCAGCAGTATCAGCGCATGGCTCAGCGTGGCGAGTTTCTTACGGTGCATGAAGGCCAGGTACGTATGCTGGTTAACCTGACCGACTATCTCGATACGGGGCTTTTCCTGGATCACCGCCCCATCCGCCTGCGTATTGCGCAGGAGTCGCGCGGCAAGCGTTTTCTGAATCTGTTCTGTTATACCGCCACCGCCAGTGTGCATGCGGCGGCTGGCGGCGCGCGTTCGACTACCAGCGTTGACTTGTCCAAGACCTACCTTGATTGGGCGCGGCGCAACCTATCCCTGAATGGCCTGTCTGACCTGCACAAGCTGGAGCGGGCTGATGTGATGGAGTGGCTTGCACAGGATCAGCAGAGCTACGATTTGATCTTTATTGACCCGCCAACTTTTTCCAACTCCAAGCGCCTCGATGACATATTCGATGTGCAGCGTGACCATCCGCGGTTGCTCGAGTTGGCGATGGCGCGCCTGGCACCGGGCGGGGTGATCTACTTTTCCAATAATTTCCGTCGCTTCCGCATGGCCGAAAGCGTTGAGACGGCTTATCAGGTTGAGGATATTTCAGCACAGACGCTGGATAAGGATTTTCAGCGTAACACGCGGATTCACAAGACCTGGCGGATCAGCCGCAAAGCATGAGACCCGTGCTGTGAGGTTATCGGGTAGTAAAAAAAAGGGCGCCTATAGGCGCCCTTGTTGTATTCACCGCACGCTCAAGGAGCGTGGCTGGCGATATCGGTTGGGCCACGGCGATAGACGTCCTGCAGTACCAGATCGAGCGCCTTGCCACTAATGCCAGCGGAGCTATGATTGACGATCGCACTGACCGCCCAACTCTGGCCGTTATTATCCCGGGTAATACCTGCTATCGCCTTAACGTTGCGCAACGAGCCGGTTTTTACGTGTGCTTCGCCAGCGAGCGGCGTATTGCGCAAGCGCCGTCGCATAGTGCCATCCATCGCGGCCAGTGGCATTGAGGCGACGAATTCGGCGCGGTAGGGGCTCTGCCAGGCCGCCTGCAACAGCGTGGCCATGTCGCGGGCAGTGAGTCGCTCCATGCGAGATAGGCCAGCGCCATTCTCCATTACCAGGCCATTCGGATAGATGCCTTTCTCTGTCAGCCAGCGGTTGATCACGCGCACGGCTGCCTTGTGATCGTCACGATCGGCGGGTGTACGCTGATCACGGCCAATGGTCAGAAATAGCTGACGTGCCATGGTGTTGTTGCTGTACTTGTTGATATCACGTACTACCGATACCAGATCCGGCGAGACGCTTCTTGATACCAGGCGTGAGCTGGACGGCGCGCGACCAATTCGGGTGCCGCCACGGATACTCCCGCCCATGTCTTGCCACAGGGTGCGCAGCAGGCTGCCGGTATAGGTTGTGGCGGTCAGTGCAGACAAATAACGTTGAGCAATACAGCCCTCATGTACGCTGCCGGTCAGCGTTATAGTGGCTTGGTGTCCGCGGTCGACAATAGCGTATTCGACGTCAGGTTTGGGGCAGGAGGTCGTCTCGGGGAGTAGCAATAATTGGTTGTCTACTGCGACCTCTGGCAGGTTGGGCTCCAGATTGATTCGTACCCCGTTTTCTTCGCCGTAACTGCTGAGCACAAAAAGCTTCAGATTGCTGAGTAGGGGATCTGGTTCAACCAGAAAAGGCCTGTTTTGATTGCCGCTGTCGTCGATGAAGGGGGGGATGTCGCTGGGGAAACGCATATCCGCCGGTTGCAGAACCAGCTCGCCGGTAATGTCGCGGATACCTGCTGCCTTGAGATCACGCAGCATCAACCACATGCGCTCGATGGTCAGCTTGGGATCGCCGCCGCTACGAAAGATCAGATCACCCTGCAAGGTGCCGTTGACGACCGGTCCGTCGGCAAAAAGATCGCTACGCCATTGGTAGTTGGGCCCCAGGATTTCAAGCGCTGCGAAGGTGGTGATCAGCTTCATGGTAGAGGCTGGGTTTACCGGTATGTCAGCATTGACGAACTGCGCCATGCCTTGTCCTTCCAGCGGAATGACCGCGAGCGATAGCGCGTCATCCGGGATTTGCGCGTCGGTCAGCGCCGTGCTGACTTTGGCCGGTAATGTGCCGCTGTCTTCCGCGTAGGCGACAGTATGGGAAAGCAGGCCAAGCAAGGGAAGGCAGAGCAAGGCGCGTTTAAGTCGGGTAGGCATGAATACCAGCTCCGTGAGGATCGAGGTGGCTGAAAGCGGTTATGTTCCCTTTCATTCCATTATGGAAACATAATTACTCAAATAGCCGCTTACGCCAAGTACTTAAAGTAAATTGTTATGTTGACTCTATTTAAAGTCTGGTTGGCGACGCAAGCGTCCAGCGAACCATAAAATGGGCAGCAAAACCAGAAAGATCGCTACTGAGAGCCAGATACTTTGGCTGCGGATTCGATAGGCGTCGGCAAGTAGTTCATCTTCCGGCACCAGTACAGCCAGGTAAGTATCTTGTATGCCGCGCAGGCCAATGCGCTGTTGCTGAATGATCCAGTTCCGCCCCTCGAGCTCACGGGTAATCCGCCGTTCCTGTCGGTAGCCATCCATCGCCAGGGCAGCTAATAGCGTGCTACCCAGTTGATTGAAGCGTTTCAGGCTTAGATCATTTGCCTGCGCGGTATGTTGCAGCCGCTGTATATCCTGATACGCAATGACGGTGCCATCGCCGCTATAAATCAGCAGTTTTGATGAAGGGGTGATTCTCTGTTCATGCAGTGTTTTTGATAGCATGCCCAGGGTGAGGTCTGCGCCAAAAACTGCTCCGTTGGGCGCGCGTTTGGCCAAGGTACTGCCAAACTGGCGGGTTGAGAAAAAGCTATAGGGCAGCGTTGCTATCTGTTCGTCAGCTTTTTGTGCCTGAATGTACCAGGGGCGTTTGCGTGGATCGAAGCCGTCATCTGCCATTAGGCGCGCTTCAATGATAGAGAGTTGCTGACTCATAAACAGAAAGGTGACGCTGCGCTCTCCGTTCTCGTTCTGCACATGCCAAGCCATCAAGCTCGCTTGCTCGGGCGCATCGAAGCGGTTTTGATTATCAGCCGCCAGCAGTGGGCGCAGCATCAGATAGTCGCCGTCAGGCCAGCCAACGTATACCGAGTTTAGTTGGGGGTTGTCCTGCAGCACCTGAGCAAAAGATGGCAAATGCGGCAGGCGCTCTGACAGCTCCCGGGTTTTCGCCAGGTCGCCCAGGCTGAGGAGATTAAGGCTCTGGCTAGGCGGTTGGTAGAGAATCTTGAGCTGGGTTTCTACTTGAACATTCAGTCGCTCGAACAGCTCAGCGCTGGTCGATAGCATCACGCGGGAGAGTTGATGGTATTGAAATAGCGTCAGCAACGTGCCGGTCAAGAGGAGCGTAGTAAGGGTGATCAGCGCTGACAGGCGAAACGGCCTTTTGGCAGATCTGGGTGCGGGATTTTGCGGCATCGGTGCCCTGTGTTTCTGCTTGACCGTATAGGCCAATATAGACCATTACTCAGGCGTTGGCAGGTCAAACAGGGTACGCGCTGTTTCGCTGGTATGGCTTGCCAGTTGCTGTAATGACTCGCCACGGCATTGTGCCACGCACTGAGCGACTTCCAGCAAAAAGGCGGGCTCGTTACGACGGTTCTTGGGTTTATCCGCCATACTGCGCGGCAGTAGCCAGGGGGCGTCGGTTTCAAGCATCAATCGACCCGCCGGAATATCACGCATTAGCGGGTGCAAATGAGTGCCACGCCGTTCGTCGCAAATCCATCCGGTTATACCAATGTGCAAATCAAGGTCGAGATAGGCGTAGAGCGCTTTCTGGTCAGCCGTAAAGCAGTGCACCACGGCGCCACTGAGTTGGTCACGAAAGTCGCGCAGCACGGCAACAAATGTCTCGCTGGCGTCGCGCTCGTGCAAAAAGACCGGCAAGCGGCTTTCGGCGGCGATGCTCAGTTGGTCTTCCAGGGCTTTGATTTGTGCATTGCGGGGAGAGAAGTCGCGGTTGAAATCCAATCCGCATTCACCGATCGCTTTGACCGCAGGGTCGGCGCTGAGACGTTTCAACTGTTGATTGCTATCAGCCTGCCATTGTTTTGCCCCATGCGGATGCACGCCAGCAGTAGCAAACAGGCGTTGGGGAAATTCAGAGCAGTACTCGATGACCTGGTCGGCATGATCGAGCGAGGTAGTGGTCAGCAGCATCTGGCTGATGCCAGCCTTCCAGGCCCGCTCCAATACAGCAGAGCGGTCCTTGATGAAGGCCTTGTCAGTCAGGTTGACGCCAATATCAATCCAATCCATGGCGCTACGGCTTAGTCCTTGCGTGGCTTGGCCGCACGAGGCTTGCTGGGAAAATCACGCTTGGGCTTGCGCGCCGGACGAGATTCAACCTCGCCGGGCGGTAGTGGCCAGGCACGAATTTGCAGCGGCACGCCATTGATCTCGGCGCTAGCCAATCGGTTCAGGATGTCCTGATCGAGCTGGGGCAGGTATACGCCGGTATGCTCGGGGAACATCTTGATATGACCAATTTGCTGACGTTGTAGCTTGCCAACCTTGACCAGCACATCAACCAGAGGCTTGGGCATCAGCCCGCTCTTGCGGCCACCTTGAACCTTGTAACGAGTCAGGCCGCTGTCGCGGTCAAACTGGTTCTCTTGGCGTGCAGGTGCGCTCGGCAGCTCGGAAACAGGCTCGAGCAGGGCCTTGGCGCTTGGCAGAATTGACAGCAAGGCAGCTGCCAGTTCGGTCGAGTCAAGGCTAGTCAGTTCCTGCAGGTCAGTAACCAGTTGCTGATGCAACACGTTGGCGTTTTCACGAGCCGTGTTTAGACGTGTGGCCAGCTTGCTCAAGCGACCGCTGCGCACTGCGTCAGCCGTTGGCAGTGCTTGTGGCTCAATCTTCTGACCGGTCGCTTTTTCCAGAACATGCAGCAGACGACGCTCACGCGGCGTAGCAAACAGAATGGCAGTACCCTGACGGCCGGCTCGGCCGGTACGACCAATACGGTGCACGTAGCTTTCGCTGTCGTGCGGCAGGTCGTAATTGAGCACGTGAGTGATGCGCTCTACGTCCAGGCCGCGTGCCGCTACGTCAGTGGCGACAATGATGTCGATCAAGCCACGCTTGATGCGGTCAACCACTTGCTCACGCAGCTGCTGGCTAAGATCACCATTCAACGCGGCGGCAGCAAAGCCTCGTGCTTCCAAGCGCTCGGCAAGCTCAAGGCTGGCGGTCTTGGTGCGCACGAAAACGATCATGGCTTCGACCGGCTCAACTTCGAGCAGGCGCGTCATGGCGTCGAGCTTGTGATGATTGGACACCTCCCATACTTTCTGGGTAATGGTGTCCAGGCTGCTGCTGGAACCGCTGTGCAGGCGGATTTCCTTGGGATCTTTCATGTGCTTGCGGGCAACGGTGCGCACGGCTGGTGGCATCGTGGCTGAGAACAGCGCCTTCTGCGTCTTCTCAGGAACCTCTTCAAACACGGCTTCCAGATCGTCGGCAAAGCCCATCTTGAGCATTTCGTCGGCTTCATCTAGAACCAAAAAGCGCAGGTCCTGCAATTTCAGGCTGCGACGACGCAGGTGGTCAGTCAGGCGTCCTGGGGTGGCAACGACAACATGCGCGCCGCGCTCCAGTGCCTTGAACTGCGGGGCAAAAGGTGAGCCGCCGTAAAGAGCCAGAACGGAAAAGCCGCGCATGTTCTGCGCGTAGCGCTGGAACGCTTCTGCAACTTGCAACGCCAGTTCGCGCGTTGGTGTCAGGATCAGCGCTTGGGTTGCACGCAGGCTGACATCAATTCCAGCCAGTACAGGCAAGGCAAAGGCGGCAGTCTTGCCTGTACCGGTTTGCGCCAGACCTAGCAGGTCATCGCCGCTTAGAAGTGTGGGGATGGCCTCGGCCTGGATGGGGGAGGGTGTTTCATATCCGAGGCTGTTTAGGGCCTCGAGAAGCGGAGCAGGTAAGCCAAGTTCGGCAAACTGCTTGGCCGCCGGAGCGGTATCGGACATACGTGAAGTAAACCTTGGGGGATATGTAATAGGCCAGTATACGCGGTTTATCGATAAATTGCCGAAGCCTTTTTTGTTCCTCTGTTCATTGTTCTGATGAAGTGGCAGGCTAATAGCTGATTTCAGCATAGAGGATGGGCTTATGGGGCGCTTGGTAGAGGGGCATTGGCACGATGAGTGGTATGACACAGAGTCGACCGGCGGTGCATTCAAGCGCGAGGATGCGGGGTTTCGTGAGCAGGTTGGGGAAGGCATGCGTCACCCCCCCGAGTCAGGTCGCTATCATCTTTATGTATCCCTTGCCTGCCCCTGGGCGCACCGCACCCTGATCATGCGCAAGCTCAAGGGGCTGGAGCAACACATTGATGTGACGGTCAGTCATCCACATATGCTTGAAGGTGGCTGGCGTTATGACCCGCCAGAGCCATTGTATGGCTTTGCGCATCATCATCAACTCTATACGCGAGATAAGCCCAATTATACTGGCCGCGTCACGGTACCGGTACTCTGGGATAAGCAGACTGAATCTATCGTTAATAATGAATCGGCGGAAATATTGCGGATATTCAACAGCGCCTTTAATACGCTGACGGGCAATACCGACGATTATTATCCAGAGCTGCTCCGCGAAGAGATCGATCGCATCAACGAGCGGGTATATCACGACATCAATAACGGCGTTTACAAGGCTGGCTTCGCCACCAAGCAGCAGGCCTATGAGAAAGCGTGTCTGGCCCTGTTTGCTGCGCTGGACTGGGTTGAGGAACTACTGGCTACGCGGCGCTATCTGACCGGCGAGCGCATTACCGAAGCCGACTGGCGACTCTTTACCACGCTGGTGCGGTTTGATCCGGTTTATCACGGACACTTCAAGTGCAACATCCGTCGCATTCAGGACTATCCGCATTTGTCAGGCTACCTGCGCGAGCTTTATCAGTGGTCTGGCATTGCCGAAACGGTCAGTTTCGACCACATCAAACAGCACTATTATTACAGTCACGACACTATTAACCCGACGCGTATCGTCCCGTTGGGAGCAGGGCAGGACCTGCGTCAGCCGCACGGTAGAGAACACCTGCCAGCAAAAAACTAGCGCTGGCATGCGCCGCGCGGGCTGCTAAGATGTCGCGCCGCGTGCCGTATTGGCGGGGTGATGTGCGATTTGCGCTGAATACAAAAAACGATATGCCCGTATCCTATGACTGTAACCTGGAGGTGCCGTGAGTGACCTAGCAAGCCAGATCCCGCCAGCCCTGACGTTGGCGGGTATCGCCCTGGTCAGCTTAATCTGTCAACTGATGGCCTGGCGCTTGCGCTTGCCGGCAATTCTTTTCCTGTTGCTCATCGGTATTGTCGTTGGCCCCGTGCTCGGGGTGATCAAGCCGGATGAGTTTCTGGGCGACCTGCTGTTCCCCATTGTTTCCCTCTGTGTCGCATTAATTCTGTTTGAAGGCAGCCTGACGCTCAAATTCGAGCAGTTAAAAGAAACCGGCCCGGTCGTGCGCAAGTTGGTCACAGTAGGGGCACTGGTGACCTGGGGCGTCATCAGTCTGGCCTGCTACTGGTTGATCGGTCTTGATGTGGCCTTGTCTGCCTTGTTTGGCGCCTTGGTAGTTGTTACCGGGCCGACCGTTGTCGTGCCCATGTTGCGCACGCTGCGCGCTACGCCGCGGATATCTAAAGTCTTGCGCTGGGAAGGTATTCTGATCGACCCGATCGGCGCGCTGCTGGCGGTGTTGGTGTACGAATGGATTGTTTCGCAGGCGGCCGGACACAACGGTTTTATGGCCAGTTTGTTGATCTTCGTTGAGGTCATCGGTGTTGGCGCAATCGCCGGTATTCTGGGTGGCTTCCTGATGGCAACAGCGATGCGCAGGCGTTGGGTGCCCGAGTACCTCGAAGTGCTGGCATCACTGGCGTTGGTGTTGGTGATGTTCTCGGTATCCAACGAGATCGCCCATGAATCAGGTTTGTTGACCGTGACTATCATGGGTATCTGGCTGGCGAACGCCAAGGGTATCGATATCGAAGAAATTCTGGTGTTCAAGGAGCACCTGTCAGTACTGCTCATCTCGGGATTATTTATCCTGCTGGCTGCACGGCTTGATCTGGATGCCTTGTTGGCGTTGGGTTTGCCTGCGTTGGCGTTGCTGGCCGTGATTCAGTTTGTAGCGCGCCCGTTGGCGGTATGGATCAGCAGTATCGGTAGCGAGCTGAGTTGGCAGGAGCGCGCTATGGTCGCCTGGGTCGGACCGCGCGGCATTGTGGCGGCAGCGGTGTCCGCCTTGTTTGCGTTACGGCTGGAGCAGTCTGGCTACGAAGATGCTGCGCTGGTCAGCGCGCTAACCTTTGCTGTCATTATCGGCACCGTGGTATTCCAGAGTGCCACGGCGCGCTCGATCGCTGGCTTGCTGAAAGTAACCGAGCCAGAGCGCCGCGGCATTCTACTAATTGGCGCTAACCAGGTGTCCAGGGCACTGGGTGAGGTACTGCAGCGTCTTGAGGTGCCCCTGTTGGTAGTCGATACGCATTGGGATTCGGTTCGCCAGGCGCGCATGAAGGGGCTGCGCACTTTGCGTGGTAATCCGCTGTCTGCGACAGTCGATAGCAATCTGGATCTGGCCGGGCTGGGTACGCTCTTGACGCTAACGCCTGAACGCGAATGGAACGCCTTGCTCAACCAGCATTTTCGTCGTGACTTCCCGGCCCACCGTATTTTCACGGTGCGCAACGAGCGGGCCGGCACCAACGAACGCATGCAGATTTCGTCCAAGCACGAAGGGCTTCCCTTTGGCGAGGAAGGCTTAACGTTCGGTAAGCTGTCGAGCCTCATCAGTCAGGGCGCACGCTTCAAAGCGACCACGCTGAGTGAAGGTTTCAGCTATGAAAAGTGGCAGGAAGACGCGGGCAAAAATCGTATCGCGCTGTTGGCGCTTACGCCGGAGCGCCGCTTGCGGGTGCTCAGTCCTGGCTTGGAGTTGGTGCCGGAGGCGGGCTGGACACTGATCTATCTGGCGACAGCGCAGGATGAAAAGGCAGCTGATGTGGTCGCGGTTGCCAAGCGCGAACAGGAGCGCAGCGAGCAGGAGGTTAAGCCTCAGCTGCCCGACGCTCAATAGCGAATGGCTGTTACCCAGTACAGGCGCTCACCACCGGGTGCCTGTACGCAGATTTCATCGTCCAGTGTTTTGCCCAGTAGTGCCCGGGCCATGGGACTATCGATACTGATGTGTTGCTGTTTGGGGTCTATTTCGTCGGGGCCAACAATGCGCACGCACAGTGCTTTGCCATCTTCGTCCTCCAGCTCAACATAGGCGCTGAAATAGATCTTTGTTGGGTCGCTGGGTGGTTGGTCTACTACTTTCAGTGCTTCCAGTCGCTTGCGTAAAAAACGTACGCGGCTGTCGATTTCTCGCAGCATCTTCTTGCCGTAGATGTACTCGGCATTCTCCGACCGATCACCCAGGGCAGCCGCTTCGCTGACTGACTGAGTAACCGCCGGCCGCTTGACCCGCCAGAGCTCGTCCAGTTCGTCACGCAAGCGTTGCGCGCCGGAAGCGGTTATCAGCGGCGTGCCCGCGCTGCGCGGTGGGCGATAGCGACTCATGTCATTGGCTCCGGTTGATCAGCCGCATCGGGCTTTGGTTTACCACGGCACGCGTGCCCAGCGCACCGGCAAATCCAATCAGTAGCGCCGCGCAAAGCGGCGTTAGCAGCCAGAACAAGAGGTGCGGCTGCCATTGCAGATCCAGTGCAAAGCGATACAAGGCCCAGGTGGCCAACTCACTGGCAACCACGGCCATCAGGCCGGACAGCAGGCCAAGCAGGCTGAACTCCAGCCAGTTGGCACGGCGCAGGAGTGCTTTCTTGGCGCCCAGAGTGCGCAGCAGGGCGCCCTGGTACAGGCGCTGGTCGAGGGTTGCTTGCAAGGCAGCAAACAACACCGTGAGGCCCGCCAACAGGACAAACACCAGAACGTACTCTACCGCCAGGGTGACTTGAGCCAGAATGCTGCGGATCTGCTCAAGGATGGGCTCTACTTCGAGTAAGGTCATGGCCGGGAAGGCGCGCGTCAATTGCCGCAGAGAGTCGCGTTCACTGGTTGGCAAATAGAAACTGGTCAGTAGCGATGCGGGCAGGTTGTCCAGGCTGCCGGGTGAAAACACCATGTAGAAGTTGGGGGTGAAGTTATCCCATTCCACCTTGCGAATGCTGCTGACGCGGGCTTCCAGTGTTTGACCGGCAATGACAAAG
This sequence comes from Pseudomonas sp. 5Ae-yellow, assembly GCF_014077575.1. NCBI lineage: Bacteria > Pseudomonadati > Pseudomonadota > Gammaproteobacteria > Pseudomonadales > Pseudomonadaceae > Pseudomonas > Pseudomonas sp. 5Ae-yellow. Next base: position 60,404 of record NZ_JACGWE010000020.1, read on the forward strand.
CCAAGCGCATCGCCCAGCTTGATGCCCAGGCTATCAGCGAGATCCGCTTCGACCGATACCTGTGGGCCTTCAGCGGTCTGTTCGCCCCACCATTGACCCTCACGCAGCGTGTTATCCGCCGCCAGATAGGCTGACCAGGTCAGGCTGAGATCGCGGTTAATCGCACGTTCCCCCTGACTCTCTTTGGTGACTTGCTCACGGACCGGCTGCTCGTTGATGCTGACCAGGCGTCCGGGTGTGACCGGATAGAGCGGTGCGCTGGAGGCGCCTATGGATTCCAGCTGCGCGGCAAAGGCCTCCGCTTCGTCTGGCAGTATGTTGAGCGCGAAGTGGTTGGGCGAGTCTGGCGGCAGTTGATCCTGCCAAGTGGTGAGTAATTCCGTGCGCAGAATCACGACCACCAGCATGCTCATGAAGATCAGACCAAAAGCAAGAATCTGGGTGGCTGCAGCGCTGGGTTGCTTGAGCAGTTCGCCACTGCCCAAACGCCAGGCCAGGCCAGCGCGGCCCAGCGGACCGGCAAAGCTGCGCAGTAGCAACCAGGCCAGCACTCCTAGCACAACCGCTGCAGCCGCGCCGCCAAATACCATGGAGAGCGTTAGCGAGAGGTTACCGGTGAACTGCCACATCAGCAGGCAGAGTGCGAACAGCGCAAGGCCATAGATTAGCCAGCTGCTGCTGGGCATCGGCGCCAGGTCGCGGCGCAAGACGCGCAAGGGGGCTACGCGGCCCAGGCGCAGTAATGGCGGCAGGGCAAAACCGATGAGTGCAGTAAAGCCGGTCGCTGCGCCTATCCATAATGGCTTGAGGCCTGGAGCGGGAAGATCTGGCGGCAACAGATCCCGTAGCAACGCAATCAGGCCCCACTGCACCAGCCAGCCCGTCAGCAGCCCAGCGGCTGTAGCCAATGTACCGAGCAGCAATAATTGATAGAGAAACAGCTTGAGTACCTGGTGCCGCGATAACCCCATACACCGCAGCAGGGCGCTGGCGTCAAAGTGGCGCACGGCAAAGCGCCCGGCCGAAAGGGCGACTGCTACGCCCGCCAATACCACGGCGGCAATACTGGAAAGCCCCAGGAACTGGTTGGCACGATCAAGCGCGCTGCCAATCTGGCGGTTGTCATCGGTAACCGTCGTTAGCTTCTGATTTACTTCAAGACGCGGTTCTAGCCAGTCGCGGTAGTTATTCAGCGTTTGTTCTCCGCCGCTGAGCAGCAGTCGATAGGTGACCCGGCTGCCGGGTTGCACGATGCGGGTGGCGGGCAAGTCCGCGAGATTCATCAGTACGCTGGGCGACAGGCTGTAAAAATCGCCAGCTCGATCCGGCTCATGGGTAACCAGTGCGCTGATACGCAGGGTGGCGTAGCCCACGTCCAGACTGTCGCCAACCTTGAGGTCGAGCTGGTTCAACAGTCTTGGTTCAATCCAGATTTCGCCAGGGGCGGGGATGGTTTGGGTGCTGCGCTCGTCGCCGAACGGCTGGTCGGTTATCCGTAACTCGCCGCGTTGCGGGTAACCGGCTTCAACTGCCTTGACGCTGCTCAGCTGCATCTGCACGTCGGTCGCCATGACGCTGGAGAAGCCAACTTGCGCGCTGGTCTGTAATCCCTGTTCGCTGGCCTGCTGGGCGTAAAGGTCGGGCAACGGGCTGCGCGAGGAGATGACCATGTCGGCGCCAAGAAACTCTGCCGCACGGCTGGTCATGCTGCGTTCAAGGCGATTGGTAAAAAAGCTGATAGCGGTGCTGATGGTGACGGCAATGAGCAATGCCAGCACTAACACCCTGAGCTCACCCGAGCGCCACTCGCGGCCCAGCAGGCGCATTGCCAACGCGGGGCTGTTAAAGCTGCTCACGTGCCGGACTCCATGAGTTTTCCTGCCTGCATCTGCAGGGTGTTACTGCAGCGTGCGGCCAGACGCGCATCATGCGTCACCAGTACCAGGGTGGTTTGCTGCTGAAGGTTAAGATCAAACAAGAGGTCAGTAATACGCTCGCCGGTGGCGGCATCAAGGTTACCGGTAGGCTCGTCGGCAAACAGGATGACGGGCTCGCTGGCGAAGGCGCGGGCGATGGCGACGCGTTGTTGCTCGCCGCCGGATAGCTGCTGCGGGTAGTGGCTGGTGCGTGCCGCTAGCCCTACTCGCTCAAGCAGCTCGCTCGCACGCTTGCGCGCATCGCGTCGGCCGGCCAGTTCGAGCGGCAGCATGACGTTTTCCAAGGCAGTGAGGCTGTCCAGCAACTGAAATGATTGAAAGACAAAGCCCACTTGGTCACCACGCAGGGCGGCGCGCTCATCCTCATCCAACTGGTTGAGCGCTTTGCCAGCCAGCTCGACTTCGCCACTACTGGGTAAATCCAGTCCCGCCAACAGGCTGAGCAGGGTAGACTTGCCGGAACCGGATGCGCCAAGAATGGCGACACTGCTGCCGCGTTCTATGCTGAGGCTGACGTTGTCGAGAATAGTCAGCTCGGCTTCCGAGCTGTTGACGACTTTGCTAAGGTGGCGAGCGATAATCACATTGTCTGACATGGTATCTGACCTGATGAAACCCTGGAAAAACTGCCTGGCGGCAATCCTGTTGTCGCTGGTGACGTTGCCTGCCTCTGCGCAGGGCATTCTAATAGTGGGTGATAGTATCAGTGCGGCTTTCGGTCTGGAACTTGAGCGTGGCTGGGTGAGTCTGTTGGAGGCGCGTTTACGCGAAGAATCGTTCGAGGTGCCGGTGGTCAATGCGTCGGTAAGTGGGGATACCACTGCGGGCGGGCTGGCCCGCCTGCCGCGGCTGTTACAGCAGCACGAGCCTGAGCTGGTGATCATTGAACTGGGCGGTAATGATGGCTTGCGCGGTCTTGCTCCGGATAAAATGCAACAGAATCTTTCCGCAATGATCGAGGCCTCAGCACAGGCCGGTGCTGATGTCATCTTGCTGGGTATGCGTATTCCGCCTAATTACGGCGTTCGCTATACCGAGGCCTTTGAACAGGTGTATCGCACTCTTGGCGCCGAACCGCAGGTTGCCCTGGTGCCTTTTGTGCTGGAGGGCGTGGCAGGTATACCCGAACTGATGCAGGGGGATGGGGTTCACCCCAACGCCCAGGGGCAACCCGGAATTTTGAAAAACGCCTGGCCGCCGATCAGCGACTGGCTTGTTAAGCAGCCCTGAGCTGTCCATATTGGTAGGAGAGTCTGTGTGGCTGTAAGTGTGTCCTGGATTGCCAGGCGCTGGTGTATTGTTGAGCAGGATGAACAACAGGACCTGTTTGTTAAGGACCCTTGGCACCTTCACCTGGTGGACATCAATTTGCGTCTTGATGTGCCCCGTGAGCGTACCCTGTGTGGCGACCTGTTACCGTCCCGTCCTATTTATCGTGAAGTGAGTCGGCAGGTGATGGCGGCGGTTTGCCCTGCCTGCCTGAGCCTGGCAGGTGAGTTGCGCAAGGGGCGGCAGCCTGTTCGCCCGCGCGCGGCTGCCCCGGGTCAGGATGAGCATCCGCAGATTGTCATGACTATGTGTCTACCAGGAGTGAATGCATGAGTGTCTTTCGTCCCGCACTGACAGTACTGGCTGTAGCTGCCACCCTGGTGTCTCAGGTGACGATGGTTCAGGCCAATGATTATGTGTTGGAAAGTCCTGAACAGGATGTGATTGGGCAGATGCAAACACATCGGGCAAACTATGAAGATACCTTTGCCGACCTGGGTAGCAATTTGGGTTACGGTTACCTGGAAATGATTGCCGCCAATCCCGGTATCGATCCCTGGTTGCCGGGCGAGGGGACTGAGATAATCCTGCCAGGTGAGCACGTTTTGCCCGTGGCGGAACACGATGGCGTGGTAATCAATCTGCCTGAGTTTCGCATGTATTATTTCCACAAGGGTGGCGAGCGGGTATCCAGTTATCCAGTAGGTATTGGGCGGGAAGGCTGGTCTTCGCCCTTGGGGCAGACGCGCATATTACGCAAGCAGGAGAATCCATCCTGGTATCCCCCCAAGTCTATTCTTGAAGAGCACGCAGCCAACGGCGACCCCTTACCTTCGGTGGTGCCGCCAGGGCCTGACAACCCCATGGGGCCATTCAAAATGAACCTGGCCATGAGCGGCTACGTTATCCATGGCACCAATAAAACCTTCGGCATAGGGACACGCGTAAGTCACGGTTGCTTCCGTATGCGTAATCAGGACATCACTGAGCTGTTTCCGCAGGTGCCGGTAGGTGCGACTGTCACCATCGTGAACCAGCCTTACAAGTTGGGCGTAGTGGATGGTCAGCTCTATCTTGAAGTACACACGCCGCTGGATGAACATGGCATGCCGTCGACGCTGGATAAGCAGGGCGCTATTCAGGCGTTATTGGCAGAGCAAAGCGACAAAGTAAGAGGGTTCAAGCTGGACTGGGAGGCTATTCGTGATCTGGTCTACGCGGAAAGTGGTATACCCGGGGTGATTGGACAACCTGCTCGGCCGATATAAGGCCGAACAGGCAGCAGTCCAGCGTGTTACTTGCGGCTGGCGCGATCGAGCATACGCATAGCGCGCTCGTTTGCTTCGTCTGCAGTCTGCTGGGCGCGTTGAGCGGCAGTCAGAGCTTCGGTCGCTTTGCGATAGGCTTCATCGGCACGAGCCTGAGCGCTTGCAGTTGCGTTTTCATTTGCGGCTACCCGCGCGCTCATTTCCTTTTCCATGTTGTTGCTACAACCCGCAGCCAGTAAGGCGGCGAGAGCTACAGCAGATACTTTCAATGCAGTTTTCATATACTTCCCCTTGATATAAAAGTCCTTGCTAATAAGAACGCACTGCTAAAGACCCGACTTTCAATTATGAGTTCCTCAGGGCCTTTGCAGTGCGTTCTTGGCTAGCGCTGTTAATAGTAGCAGGTGACATCAGGGATGAAAGCCAGTAGGTCGTAAATCCCTCCTTATGAGTGCCAATCAACCTGTGTAATCCGGGGGGTATTTGCTTGTTTTGACACGCTGGTGAGGTAATGTGTCGCAGGCAAATAACTATAAGGATTGACCATGCTCGGAAACCTCGGCTTGCTCGTTGGCCTCGCGCTGTTGATATACATGGCGTTGCGCGGCATCAATATTTTCATCGCGTCTCTGATTTGTGCGCTGGTAGTAGCATTGACCAATGGGCTTCTGGTCTCGCAAACACTGCTGGAGTTTTATCCCTTTGGTGCCTTGGGTGCTTTCACCTTTGCAGGTAAATTTTTCCTGCTGTTCCTCTGTGGTGCCATCTTCGGCAAGGTCATGGCGACCAGTCAGGCCGCCAAAAGTATCGCCATGGCGATTACCCGCAGTCTGGGCGTGAAACATACGCTGCTGGTGGGCATGATCGTCTGTGCCTTGCTGACCTACGGCGGTGTAGTGGTCTTTGTTGTGGTATTCACCATGTATCCGCTGGGTATTACCCTGATGCGTGAAGCCAACCTGCCCAAGCGTTTGTGGGTGGCGGCGACCTCTATTGGTGCTGGTACCTTCACCATGACCGCACTGCCGGGCACACCCTCCATCCATAACGTTATCGCCGCCAGCTCGCTGGGGACCGATCTCTTTGCCGGCGGTTGGATCGGCATTTTTGCGGCACTGGTGATGGCCGGTTTGGGTATGTGGTATGTCGAGCATCAGTGGAAAAAAGCCCGACTGACCGGTGAAGGCTTTGTCGAGAATGCTCAGGATTTGCGCATGGAGCAGTTGGCTGACAATACCACTGAAGCTCCGCCCTGGATGATGGCGATGGTGCCGATGGTGGTCGTCTTGGGCGTGATCATGCTGCCGCGTCTGCTGCTGAGTCTGGCGGACTGGTCTGCTGGCGACAGTGTGGTTGGTAAGGTGTTGCTGTTCAGTGCCTCGCAGCCGATCGTGTGGCCGAGCATGGCGCTGATTTTGGGCTCGTTGACCTGCGTTGTGCTGTTCCCGCGTCTGCGTCGTAACGCCGCGCAAGTTTTCGGCCAGGGTGCTGATGACTCCATCATGCCTTTGCTTAACACCGCAGCGGTGATCGGTTTTGGCGGCGTGGTAACCCAGACCCCCGGTTTTGCACACTTTGCGCAGTGGATTCTGAATGTCGATATGCCACCGTTGCTGTCGGTATTTGCCTCTGTCAGCGTGGTGTCGGCTATTGTCGGTTCATCCTCTGGTGGCCTGCAGATTTTCATGCAGACTCTGGCGCCAAAGTATCTGGAAATGGGCGTTGAGCCAGAGATACTGCACCGTATTTCGGCTATTGCCGCCGGTGGTCTGGATTCATTGCCACATTGCGGTGCGGTCATTGCAACCCTGATGATCATGGGGCTGACCCACAAACAGGCCTATAAAGATCTGTTTGTGGTAACCGTACTGGTCCCGGTTATTGCCTGCCTGCTGTCCATCGGTTTGCTGATGGCCTTGGGTATTGGGGTTAACCCACCGGCGTGATACTTGATTATTTTTTGCTCGCGGCGGAATCATTCCGCCCGAGCAACGTCTATAGTGGATAACTTGAGTAGTGCACATACAGCAGCCTGGGAGACTGACAATGAATACGAACGCCACCGTCCAGCATGATCCGGAAGGCAAGCAGTTCTACGTTATTGTTGATGGTGCTCGGGCTTATCTGGCCTATATGGACCTAGGCAAGAAAACCCTCGATATCTACCGTACCTTTGTACCCAATGCGCTGCGTGGCAAAGGTCTGGCGGCCAAGCTGACTGAGCATGCGCTACGTTATGCTGAAGACGAGGGCTATACAGTGCTGCCATCGTGCTCCTATGTGGAGTGGTACATGGATCGTCAATCAGCCAATGCTGATTAACGCTTGCGTCAGTAACAAACGTGCATAAAAAAAGGTTCATCGCGGGTTAGCGTGAAAAAGTAGGAGACGGCGGTAAAACCGGTTAGTTTTGAGTTCGCCAAAACAACAAACCTGACCGACTCACCGCCGTCCCTATGAATGCTAATCCTCTTGCCCTGT
>NZ_JACGWE010000026.1:0-41006 GCF_014077575.1 Pseudomonas sp. 5Ae-yellow
GATAGCGCGCACATCCTTAACTTCTCGGTAGGTTGATGTGATCAGCCTTTCGCCCTGATGGCGAGTCAGGGGAAATGCCTGGCCATTTCCCCCGACACCCCCTAGGCCACCCCAACTGCCCGGCCCTGCGGGTTCGCTGCGTTGCTCGGTCTGGCGGGGGCACTCGCAAACTCGGCGCTACGCACCTCAAACACCGCGAGCACCTTATCCCGCCAGTCCTGTGCTACTCGCCCGTGCAGATGGGGAATTAGGGTCCGTGCATTCTGGTCGATCTTTTCGTGGTGTTGCTCACCCTCGCCCTAGCCATAGGCTCACTGAATGATCGTTCCCACGCTCCAGCCTGGGAACGTGTGCGGCAATTGAGCAGAGGATTTTGGTTTCTGTGGTGTTAGTTACGCAGTGACGGACTGGGCTGCTCTTTAACCCGGCCTTGGCAGGTTGTTCTGATCAGCTTTTCGCCCTGACGGCGAGCAGGGGGAAAGGCTGACCAAAACAATTCACCGAAGCATGCATTTCCTCGCAGAGCTGTGGGCGCGATCAGACTCTTGTGGTGCAAATGGCCGCAATGGACACGGGGCATCGAGGGCTGCGTTCCCACGCCGGAGCGTGGGAACGATCACTGCACAAGCAACGCTATGCAAGCAGCACCAGAAAAATCCACCAGAATGCACGGACCCTAATTCCCCATCTGCACGGGCGAGTAGCGCAGGGCTGGCGGGAATAAGCCCGAGGACTGTCTAAGGAGCGCAGCGACGAGTTCCGCAGGGCCCCGCCAGACCGAGCAACGCAGCGAACCCAAAGGGCCGCGCAGTTGGGGTGGCCTAGGGGGTGTCGGGGGAAATGGCCAAGCATTTCCCCTGACTCGCCATCAGGGCGAAAGGCTGATCAGATCAACCCACCAAGTGTGCGTTCCGACGCTGTAACATGGGAACAATCTGGTTCTGGCCGTGCAGGTTGCGGGTAGGGTCGTGGAGCGTCCGCGGCTGCGTTCCCACGCCGGAGCATGGGAACGATCACCATCCAGTATGTAGCCCATAAAAAAACCCGAACCAAAGTCCGGGTTTTTCACTACCTGCGAATCCCACTGACAGCCACGTGATGAGCGCGCTGTTAGCAAGAGCACATCAAGATTACTGCGGAATAGTGGCCGTCATACCCTCAACGTACCAATCCATACCCGCCAACTCCTCATGTGTCATCTCCACACCATCAGCAACGCGAACGGTACCGCTCTGATCCTTGATCGGACCAGTGAAGGGGTGGAACTCACCGCTACCGATAGACGCGATCATGGCATCAACCTTGGTGCGTTGTTCAGCGGTCAGCTTGTCACTGATGGATTCAATCTTGATCACGCCATCGTGGATGCCGCCCCAATAGTCAGCGGACTCCCAGGTGCCGTCCATTACGTCCTGCACGCTCTTGATGTAGTAAGGGCCCCAGTCGTTAACCACTGACAGCAGGTGCGCTTCAGGAGCAAAGTGGCTCATGTCCGATGCTTGACCTACACCCCATACGCCGCGTTTCTGAGCAGCCAAAAGAGGAGCTGGGCTATCGGTATGCTGCACGATCACGTCCACGCCCTGGTCGATCAGCGTGTTGGCGGCATCAGCTTCCTTGGCCGGGTCGAACCAGGTGTTGACCCATACCACTTTCATTTCTACATCCGGGTTGACCGCACGCGCGCCCATGAATGTGGCGTTGATGTCGCGGATCACTTCCGGAATCGGGAAGGAGGCGATGTAACCGATGGTGTTGCTCTTGGTCACCATACCAGCGGCGGTGCCGGTGACGTAACGGCCTTCATAGGTAACTGACAGGTAAGTGCCCAGGTTGTCGGCCTGCTTATAGCCCGTAGCGTGCATAAAGGTTTTATCAGGGTAGTCTGCGGCAACGCGCGCAGTCGCGTTCATGAAACCGAAAGACGTGGTGAAAATGACGTCATTACCGGCCTGCGCCAAGCGACGGATGGTACGCTCGGCATCAGCGCCTTCGTTGACGTTCTCAACGTAGGTGGTCTGTACCTTGTCGCCGAAGTGGGCTTCGAGCTCCTTGCGGCCCTGATCGTGCTGGTAGCTCCAGCCGTGGTCACCAATGGGACCAACGTAGACAAAACCCACTTTTAATGGATCTTCCGCTGCCGTTACCTGCATGGGCAGCACCAGTGCGGCTGCCAGTGCGAGAGTGCGTTTCAAACTCATGGGTACTTCTCCTGGGATCTAGTTATCGGCGACCGCCACACTTGCGTTGAGAACGGCGGATACAAGCTTGCAGCAAAAAGCTGGCCATTTGTTCAGGAAATGACAAAAAAATTTCACCTGCCCTGATAGCATGCCGTTGGCCTGACTCTACTGCACCCGACCACGTTGGCAGGCAAAGCATCATGCGATCGACCCGCACTATTATAGTGCGGGCAAGCAATTCATGCACCGCAGCGATCAGCCATGCGCCAACGGCAGCAAGCCTCCGCGCAGGCTGGCAACCTGCTCCAGGCCCTGTTCCCGCAGGATCGACGTTGCCAACGCCGAGCGCCGGCCGGAGCGACAGAGGGTAACCACCGGAAGGTCGGTCGGCACTTCTGTGACGCGCTGGCGCAGCTGATCCAGCGGGATTTGCAGCGCCGTGCCGAGCACCTCCGGCAGCTCACCGGGAATCACCTCTCCGGCCTGCCGCACATCCAGCAGTGTTACCCGATCCGCATGCAACAGCAGCCACTCAGAGCCGATCTCTGGCACACCGGCATAGGTGACGCGCAGGTCCTCGGCCCAGTTCGGTTCGGGCGGCACCTGACCATCTGCCGGGCAACCGCTGCGCAGATTGGCTGGCACTGCCTCGTCGATCTTCTTTGGATGCGGCAAGCTCATGGCCTGCATGTAGCCGACAAAATCTGCTTCATTGGCGCTACCACCTACTCTGGCGTTGTAGCTGCGCTCTTCGCCAATGCTGCTTTGCGTGCGGCCGTTGTAGTCGTGCGCCGGGTAAACCTGGCAGTCATCCGGCAGACTGAACAGTTGCTCGGTGATCGAATGAAAAAGAGTGGCCGCATTGCCCTGCTGAAAGTCACTACGGCCACAGCCCCGAATCAATAGCGCATCACCGGTAAATACCATCGAATGGTCGGCCAGCACATAGCTCATACAACCGTCGGTATGACCGGGAGTAGCCCGCGCCTCCAGGCTCACACCGGCAACGCCAAACGTCTGACCATGGGATAACGGCAGATCGAGGTGCTCTGCGTTGATAACGGCCGCAGAGGCAATCAGACAACCGGTTTTCTGCTTGAGCAGCCAGGCTGCGGTGATGTGGTCGGCGTGGGCGTGGGTGTCGACGACCAACTTAAGGTGCAGGCCCAGCTCACGGATCAGTGACAGATCACGCTGGGTCTGCTCAAACACCGGATCGATCAATAGCGCTTCTCCGCTGGTAGTGTCACCCAGCAGGTAGGTGTAGGTTGATGACGCGGCATCGAATAATTGACGAAAGACCATGGCAAAGTACCTCTGGGCTATTATTAACGAAAATATAATATATAAAAATATAGATTGTTTGCTGATCACGCGCAAGCGGCAAAACGCCACAGGTCTCTAGCCACATGAAATACCGACGATATTGCTTCGTTTTCCTGCCATTTATCCGGTATTTACCTATAATCTGTGCTGATATTTCCCGTCATAAGAACACGGATTACCTATGCATCGCGCCAATCAACTTTGCCGTATTTCTGTCTTGGTCACCGTCTGCCTCGCCCTGCTCAGTGGCTGCGCAGACGAACAACCACCTGCGGCAACGCAAGCGCGTCCAGTCAAGCTGTTTACCGTCGCAGACCCCAGTAGCCAACGCGTGCGTGAGTTCCCGGCAAGGCTGCAGGCGCCGGAACAGGCCGAGCTGTCCTTCCGACTTGGAGGCGAACTGCAGGCGCTGAAAGTGCTGGAAGGTCAGCAGGTAAAGAAAGGCGAGTTAATTGCCTTGCTCGACGATACCGATTACCAGCTCAAGGTCAGCGACCGTCAGGCCAGTTATGACCTGACGCAAAGCCAGTTCGCGCGCATGCAGCAGCTGCTTGAAAAGCAGATGGTCTCGCGCGCCGAATACGACCAGCGCAAAGCGCAGTTCAACTCTGCCGAGGCGGCGCTGAACCTGGCCAAACAGGAACTGGCCTATACCCGGCTAACAGCACCTTTCCCCGGCATCATAGCTCGCACCCACGTAGAGCAATATCAGGTGGTGCAACCGAATCAGCCCATCGCCACCTTGTATGCCCGCGAGAGCATGGACGTTGTCTTTCAGGTCCCGGAGGGGTTGTTGTCGAGCCTGCGCCGCGATCTGATTCCGGCGGACATACACCCGCGTGTGCGTCTGGACAATCTCAATGGCGAACTGGTGCAGGCTGTCTACAAGGAGCACGCCAGCCAACCAGATCCAAAGACCCTGACCTACGATGTCACCCTGAGCATGCCGATGCCCGAAGGCATAGTACTGCTGCCCGGCATGAGTGCCACTGTGATCATCGATTTTGCTTTGCTCAGTCGTAACGGCAATATCCCGATTATAGTGCCGGTAGAAGCCGTGTTCAGCCCGGATACCCGCGATAGCAGTCAGCAGCAAGTCTGGGTGACCGAAGAGACTGACGAGGGCTTGCAGGTGGTTGCCCGCAAGGTGGAAGTTGGCCAATTGACCCACGATGGTATTGAAGTCACCTCAGGGCTTGAAGCAGGAGAGCGGGTGGTCGCCGCCGGAGGCGCCGAACTGCAGGCGGGCCAACGCGTCCGGCCCTGGGTGCGTGAGCGGGGTCTGTAATGGATATCGCTGGTTACTTCATCAAGCACAAGGTTACCAGTTGGCTGGTAGCCCTGATCATGGGCGTTGGCGGCGCTATTGCCTTTGTCGAGCTGGGTCGACTGGAGGATCCGGCCTTTACCCTGAAAATGGCTATGGTCGTCACGCCCTATCCAGGCGCTTCGCCGGAGCAAGTAGAAGAAGAGCTCACCTACCCGCTGGAAAACGCCATTCAGCAGCTCCCCTATATCGATAAGGTCACCTCCATCAGCAGCGCCGGGTTGTCGCAGATCACCGTTGAGGTGCAAAGCAGCTACGGCGCAGACCAGCTGCCACAGATCTGGGACGAATTGCGTCGTCGCATCAACGATCTGCAACCCAGTCTGCCGCCCGGCGTCGGGGAGCCGCAGATCAAAGACGACTTTGCCGACGTGTACGGCATCTTCCTCATGGTCAGCGGGGAAGGCTACGACTATAGCGAGCTGCGTGATTTTGCCGAGCACCTGCGCCGTGAGCTGGTGTTGGTGGATGGCGTGGGTAAGGTCAGCCTGGCTGGAGTGCCACAGGAGCAGGTGTATGTAGAGATATCTCGCGCGCGGATGACGGCCCTGGGCATTGCACCGCAGCGCTTGCAACAACTGCTGAGCAACCAGAATGTGGTCTCGGATGCGGGCAAGATACTGGTAGGTAGCGAATCCATTCGCCTGCACCCCACCGGCGAGTTTCAGGATGTTAACGAACTGGAGCGCCTGATCATCAGCGAGCCGGGTAGCTCGCGCCGGGTCTACCTCGGCGACATGGCGACCGTCAGCCGCGGCTTTGCCGAAGAGCCAACCAATCTGTATCGCGCTCAAGGTCGGCCCGCCCTGGGCTTGGGCGTATCCTTTGCCAATCACGTAAACGTAGTGGATGTTGGTAATGCGGTCACCGCAAGACTGGCGCAACTGGACGCAGACCGTCCTGCGGGTATGCAGGTTGAGATGTTCTACAACCAGGCGCATGAGGTTGAGGCGTCGGTCAGCGGCTTTGTCTTCAACTTCATCATGTCTGTCGCCATCGTGATTGCCGTGCTGCTGCTGTTCATGGGACTGCGCAGCGGACTGCTGATCGGCCTGATACTGGCGCTCACGGTACTCGGCACCTTCATTTTCATGCGCCTGCTGGACATCGAGTTGCAGCGCATTTCCCTGGGCGCACTGGTTATCGCACTAGGAATGCTGGTTGATAACGCCATTGTTATTGTCGAGGGGGTTCTGGTCGGGCGCCAGCGCGGGCGGAGCACACTGCAATCGGCCCGTGACATCGTCCAGCAAACCCAACTGCCGCTGCTGGGTGCAACCGCAATCGCCATTATTGCCTTTGCGCCCATCGGCCTGTCGGATGACGCTACCGGCGAATACTGTCTGTCGCTGTTTCAGGTATTGCTGATCTCGTTACTGCTCAGCTGGGTCACCGCCATCACCCTGACGCCCTTCTTTGCCAGCCTGTTTTTCCGCGACCAACCAAGCCAGGCGGACGCTACGGACAACCAACAGGATCCGTACAAGGGACTGATATTTACCGTCTATCGTCGCCTACTGGGCAGTGCGCTACGCCATCGAGTCGTCACCCTGGTGATGCTCGTGGTGATGCTGGGCGCCTCGGTTTATGGCTTTAGCCTGGTACGTCAGAGCTTCTTTCCACCCTCCAATACGCCCATGTTCTTCATCGATATCTGGCTGCCCAAGGGCAGCGATATCCGCTACACCGAGCAGGTAACTGCCGAAGTCGACCAGTATGTATTGGCGCAGCCGGGCGTGACGTCGGTGACCTCGACCATCGGCCAGGGTGCGCTGCGCTTTATCCTCACCTACTTCCCGCAACGTATCCACGCCAACTACGCGCAGCTACTGGTGCGAACCGAGGAGCGCGAGCAGATAACGCCCTTGATTGCCGAGCTGGACAGCTATTTCAAACGCCAGCATCCGACCGCCCGGGTAAAACTCAAGCAGTTGATGCTCGGACCGGGCAGCGACAGCAAGATCGAAGCACGCTTTACCGGGCCGGATCCGCAGGTTCTGCGCCGGCTCGGCGCCGAGACTATCGCCATCATGCGCGCGGACCCGGTGTCCGACGCGGTGATGCATGACTGGCGCGAGCGGACAAAGCTGGTGCGCCCGCAGTTCGTAGAGGCTCAGGCCCGTGAACTGGGGGTCGATAAGCGCGATCTCGATGCGCTGCTGAAAATGAACTTCAGCGGTCTGAACGTCGGTCTCTACCGCGACGGCACCCGCATGCTGCCGATTGTGGCCCGCACCCCGGATGACGAGCGACTGGATGCCAGCACACTGAACGACCTGCAGGTCTGGAGCGGCGCACGCAGTACCTATATCCCGGTCGAGCAAGTGGTCAGCGGCTTCGTAACCCTGTGGGAAGATCCGATGATCATACGCGAGAACCGCAAGCGTACCCTTACCGTGCAGGCCGACCCGAGCATCATCAGCCAGGCAACCGCGACTGAACTGTTCAGCCGCCTGAGGCCGCAGATCGAAGCAATAGAACTGCCGCGCGGCTACAGCCTGGAATGGGGCGGCGAATACGAAAACTCGCGGGATGCCCAGAAAGCCGTATTCAGCAATCTGCCATTGGGTTATCTGGCGATGTTTCTGATCACGGCACTGCTGTTTGACTCGATCAAGCGTGCTGGCATCATCTGGGCCACAGTGCCACTGGCTGTCATCGGCGTCACCCTGGGTTTTCTGCTGACCGGTATCCCCTTCGGCTTCATGGCGCTACTGGGCTTTCTCAGCCTGAGTGGCATGCTGGTGAAGAACGGTATCGTATTGGTCGATGAGATAGGCCAGCAGATCGATAGCGGCAAGGACCGCTACTCGGCCCTGGTCGATGCGTCCATTAGCCGGGTACGGCCGGTCGCAATGGCGGCGCTGACCACCATACTCGGCATGGCGCCACTGCTGACCGATGCCTTCTTCCAGAGCATGGCGGTGGTCATCATGTTTGGCCTTGGCTTTGCCACCCTGCTTACGCTACTGATACTGCCGTTGCTCTATAGCATGGTGTACCGCATTGCTGCGCCCCAAGAGGGCGCCGCTTGAGTCAGGCTGAACAGGACACCGGTCGCCAGTCGGTGCGGCAATAACCCTACTGCAATACATTACGCCGTGAGGAACCTGCCCATGAGCAATCAGGAAACCCGGAGCCAGCTGTCCTCGTCCAGCGACTGCCTGAATGAGGTAGCCAGTGTGCAGCGTATCAATGCGCGCAGCGCCGAGATTGGCGGCACACTAACCGTCAATCGCGTACTGCCGACTCGGCAGCGGCGCATGATAGGCGCCTGGTGCTTTCTCGATCATGCCGGTCCGGCGCGCTTTGCACCGGGCGAAGGCATGCATGTGGGAGCGCACCCGCACACCTGTCTGCAGACCTTCACCTGGATGATTGAGGGCGAGGTGATGCATAGGGACAGTCTGGGCAATGAGCAGGTGCTGCGCCCCGGCGAGGTCAACCTGATGACCGCAGGACGCGGTATCAGCCACACCGAGGACTCCCTGCCAAGCGCCAGCGGCCTGCACGCTGCGCAGCTATGGATTGCCCTGCCAAAGACGCATGGCAACTGCGACCCCGACTTTACTCATTATCCGGATTTACCGCGCTGGACGGCGCAAGGCGTGGAACACAGTCTGCTGGTGGGCTACTACGCCGGCCATCGTTCTCCGGTGCAGGTGCATTCGCCGCTACTGGCGATTGACCTCGAATCCACTCAGGGCGCTGCGCTTGAGCTCGATCTTGACCCGCGATTCGAGCACGGTATTTTGCTGCTGGAAGGGGAGTTGAGCATCGGCACCGAGGTGTTCAGCGAAAACCAGTTGGCCTATATGGGCTGCGGGCACCAATCACTGAAGGTGCACCTGGCGCCCGGCTGCCGCGCCATTCTGCTGGGCGGCGAGCCCTTTACCGATGAGATTCTGATGTTCTGGAATTTTGTCGGTTACAGCAAGGCAGAGATTGCCGACGCATGGCGCGACTGGAACGCTGGTGATGCGCGCTTCGGGCGCGTCACCGGCTACCAGGGTGAACCCTTGCAGGCGCCAGCCCTGCCTTGGCGCGCGTGAGCGCCGGGCAGGCAAGCTAGCTCAACTGGTGCGTAGCTTGGCCAGCACCGGCGCGGTATCAGGACGCACGCCGCGCCAAAGGTAAAAGGCCTCAGCCGCTTGCTCGACCAGCATGCCCAGGCCGTCGATGCAGCGCGCCGCACCCTGCTCACGCGCCCACCGGTTGAACGCGGTTTCATCGCTGCTGTACATCATGTCATAACACCAGGTGTGACCCGGTTTGATCAGACTCTCCGGGATCGGCGGCACGTCCCCGGCGAGACTGGCTGAGGTCGCATTGATGATCAGATCAACCGGCTCGACCAGCCACTGCAAACCGGCTGCCGCAATAGGGCCCTGATCAACAAACAGGGCTGCCAGCTCTTCCGCCTTGCTCACTGTGCGGTTGATCACGCACAGATGCGCTGGCTCCGCCGCCAGCAAGGGCTGAATCACGCCGCGTGCTGCGCCGCCGGCGCCTACCAGCAGCACACTCAGGCCCCGCAGTGACAAGCCCGCGTTAACTTGAATATCACGCACCAGTCCCTTGCCGTCGGTGTTATCGCCCAGCAGGCTGCCATCAGCGCGGCGCACTATGGTATTCACCGCGCCCGCCCGTTCAGCGGCAGCCGAGTGCTCATCGACCAGCGCCCAGGCCTGCTCCTTGAAAGGTACGGTGACATTGACGCCGCGTCCGCTACGCAAGAATTCACGTACGCTCGACTCAAAGCTATCCAGCGGCGCCAGCAAGGTGCCGTATTCGAGCTGCTGCCCGGTCTGCTCGGCAAACATGGCGTGAATCAGCGGCGACTTGCTGTGCTCAATCGGATTACCTACAACGGCATAATTATCCATCGTCTCGGCTCCCATCAGTCGGCCTGCGCCAGCCAATCGCGTGGCGTCAGGTATTGCTCGGCCAGCAGGGCTTCGGGGCTATCGGCCTCAGGCTGCCAGTTGTAGCCCCAGCGCACTTTTGGCGGTAGCGACATCAGGATGGACTCGGTGCGTCCGCCGGTCTGCAGACCAAACAGGGTACCGCGGTCGTAGACCAGATTGAATTCGACATAGCGACCACGGCGATACTCCTGAAACGCCTTCTGCTGTGCGTTGAAGGCGGCTGCACGGCGGCGCTCGATAATCGGCAGGTAAGCCTCCAGGTAGGCATCACCAATCGCACGCTGAAACGCAAAGCAGCGCTCAAAGCCCCACTCGTTCAGGTCATCAAAGAACAAGCCGCCAATACCCCGTGCTTCATTGCGATGCTTGAGATAAAAGTACTCATCACACCATTTTTTATAACGCGGGTAGACGTCATCACCAAAGGGCGCACAAGCGTCGCGCGCGACCCGATGCCAGTGCACGCAGTCGGCGTCATTGGCGTAGTAGGGCGTGAGGTCAAAACCGCCGCCAAACCACCAGACCGGATCGGCACCCTCTTTCTCGGCAATGAAAAAACGCACGTTGGCATGCGAGGTGGGTACAAAGGGATTTTCCGGATGCATCACCAGAGACACGCCCATGGCCTGAAAATGACGGCCAGCCAGCTCGGGGCGGTGCGCCGTCGCGGAGGGCGGCATACCGTCGCCAAATACGTGGGAAAAGCCCACCCCGCCTTTTTCCAGCAGGCCGCCGTCTTCGATAATACGCGACCGACCACCCCCACCACCCGGCCGCTGCCAGCTGTCTTCAACGAAACGAGACTGACCATCGGCCGCCTCCAGTGCGCTGCAGATTCGGTCCTGCAGGTTCATCAAATAGTCTTTGACCGCAGCCACATCGGCGGGGGTAGGAAGATCATGTTTCACAGAGATTCTCTCTTGCTGGCTTGCGGGCGCGCCTGCTCAGGACGCCCGAATGACTTTTTCAGTACGCAGATCACGAATGATACTGGGATTGCGCTGCGCACCCAACGCGCCAGGCACGATAGCGTCCAGCTCGTTATGAAAATACTGCTCAACCCGCAACCGTGAACGCGCCGGAGGGTGGCCCGCCGGATTGGCTGACGTAGAGACCAGCGGTCCGACGGCGGCACAGAGTTGGCGAATCACCGGATGGCTGCTGACGCGCAGCGCCACGGTGTCATGCTGCCCGGTAATCCAGGCCGGCAGGCGGCCCTGATGAGGTACCAGCCAGGTATTGGGACCTGGCCAGGACAGCCGCAATTTGGCCAGCTGCGCGTCGGGTAGATCCCAGAGTAGAAAGTCGAACTGCTCGATATGGCCAGCGACCAGTATCAGTCCCTTGGCCACCGGACGCTGTTTGATCAACAGCAGCCGTTCAACCGCCGAACCAACCCAGGGGTTGCAGCCCAGCCCCCAGACTGCCTCAGTGGGGTAAGCAATCACGCCGCCAGCCTGTAGCAGCGAGTTCAGACGGGTAGTACGCCAGTGTGCCAGCATGGAAGTTCCTCAACGGGTCAATGCCTGCGACAGTAGCGGCTCGCGGCCAAAGGCTCAAGGTCGCGCGCGGCAAAAACCCTGAGCGGTATTCAATATCAGCCCATCCAGCTCCCATTCCAGCAGCGCTGGCATCACCTCCTGCACCGCCAGGCCGCTGCGCTGCACCAACCAATCGATACTGACCGGATCATAACCGAGCCATTGCCACAGGGGGCTATCCGGCTCACTCGGAGCAGTGCTCTCGAGCTGCAGCGCGGTCTGTAATGGCAGCTGCAGCACATCGAGCACATCCTGCACGCACTCCACCAAATTGGCGCCTTCACGCAACAGGCGGTGACAACCCCGCGCCTGCACGTTATGAATTGAGCCCGGCATGGCAAAGACCTCACGGTCCTGCTCCAACGCCAGTCGCGCCGTAATCAATGAACCGCTATTGAGGCTGGCCTCCACCACCAGTGTGCCTAATGACAACCCGCTGATGATGCGATTACGCCGCGGAAACTGCCCCGCCTGTGGGCCGATATCAGGCCACATCTCCGATACCAGCACGCCGCCTTGCGCCACAATCTGCTCTGCTAACTTACGATGACGCGCCGGATAGCAGCGGTCCAGCCCGGTGCCCCACACCGCCAGCGTTTGCCCGCCAGCATCCAGTGCGCCCTGATGACAGGCTGCATCCACGCCCAACGCCATGCCACTGGTCACACTCAGGCCAGCCTGGGTAAAGCTGCGGGCAAAAGCACGAGCGGTTTCCGCGCCAAGCGGGCTGGGGTGCCGCGTTCCGACCATGGCTATCTGTGGATCGCCCAATAGCCCGGCATTACCCCGCACAAAGAGTACCGCTGGCGGATCGGCGATCTGCCGCAAAAGGGCAGGGTAGTCTGTCTCATCCAGACAGATGATCTGCTGGCCAGCGCTGGTCTGCCATTCCAGGGCCAACTGCAAACGGGCCAGCAGCGATGATTCGCCACGCTGTAACGCAGCGAGACTATTAAGCACACGCGGTACTACACCCAACGCACGCAGCGTTGCGGGCTCAGCATTGAGAAAGGCAGAAGGAGAGGTAAATTCTTGCAACAGACGCTGGATAAAGCGGGGACCAACACCATCGAGCAGTGTCAGCGCCAACCA
This sequence comes from Pseudomonas sp. 5Ae-yellow, assembly GCF_014077575.1. Classification (NCBI taxonomy): domain Bacteria; kingdom Pseudomonadati; phylum Pseudomonadota; class Gammaproteobacteria; order Pseudomonadales; family Pseudomonadaceae; genus Pseudomonas; species Pseudomonas sp. 5Ae-yellow. The sequence goes on from NZ_JACGWE010000026.1 coordinate 12,398, forward strand.
GGCCTGCCGCGAATCGGACAGGTCGGGAAACATGGATCATCCTTGATCTACAGAAACAACAAGGCCGCCTTGCGGCGGCCTTGAACAGCGTTCAACTCAGGGGTTGCGTACCTGATCGAGAACCGCCATCTGGCGAGTCGCGTTGAGCACGATGCCATAGCTCATCTTGTCGTACACACGGAACACCATCAGCAGGCCGGCACGCTCGGCAGGCAACTGCACCCGCTCGTTGCGTACCCGGTCGCGGACGATTTCGCCGGTCTTGTAGATGGCCAGTACGTTGCCTTCAATCAAGCCTTCGCGCGAACCCTTGTCAAGCAGTACCACATCATACTGACCAATCTGGGTAACGCCGTTTGGTACGTCCATGATCAGACCATTGATTTCCTGACTAGGCTCGCTGGGGAAGAAGGTAGAGGCAACAGAGCGCTCTTCCGATTCCAGCAGACGATCTTCTACCAATACTTCCTGACGGCTGCGGGTGATATTCAGCGTGGCGATATCATCGTTGACTGCCGCAACAGTACCGTTACCCACTTCCTGCAGGTGGATACCCAGCAATTCACCGGTTTCCGGGTTGGTGTAGGCCTTGCCGCGACGATAGATCTCGTAGGCAGGAACGTTGGTGGAAAAATCACCACGCGCATACACCTTGCTGCCCGCACCAGCGACCACACTTTCAGCCGCGCCACCGATAACATAGGGCGCCTGCTCAATCTCGGAAGGGTCATTGATCACACGGCCAGCGCGCAGGAAGGAATTGATCGCTTCCAGCGGAATAGTCGGAATGGCCTCGGCAATCGGACGCACGCGAGCCTGCGGCGACAGCTTGATCTTGCCGCCGTTACCACGGTTAACCATCAGGCGCGGTTGACCATCGATATACACCAGGGAAATAAGATCACCGGGGTAGATCAGGTGTGGGTTATCGATTTGCGGGTTAGCGTGCCAGATTTCCGGCCACTTCCATGGCAAGTTGAGGAAACGTCCCGAGATATCCCATAGAGTGTCTCCCCTGACCACTGTGTAGGTATCTGGATGATTTTCCTTAAAAACAGGCTCTTGAGCCTGTACCCAAACGCTCACTGCGAGCAACAGGAGGCCGAGTAATGTTTTCCTCATGACGCGAATCCCTTTATTATAGAGGCCAGCACTTAGGCCTGGCACGTGCTCCCACACGCTAGACCTGCATTATTCCAAGCTGCTCATCATCTTAGCAGCACAAATTAGATTTGTTCCACATAAAGCATCACAAACCGATATGGCCATACTGAACATACTTGAATTTCCAGATCCACGGCTGCGCACCATCGCCAAGCCAGTCACCGCGGTGGATGCGCGCATCAAGCAACTGATCGACGACATGTTCGAGACCATGTATGACGCGCCCGGCATTGGCCTGGCCGCATCCCAGGTCAATGTGCATGAGCGCGTCGTGGTGATTGATCTGTCCGAGGATCACAGCGAGCCACGGGTGTTCATCAACCCCGAGCTAGAGCCGCTGACCGAGGATTTGGAAGAGATGCAGGAGGGCTGCTTGTCGGTCCCCGGTTTCTACGAAAGCATCAACCGCCCCGAGCGCGTGCGGGTCAAGGCGCTGGACCGCGACGGCAACACCTTTGACGAGGTATATGAAGGCCTGCTGGCGGTCTGCATTCAGCATGAATGCGACCACCTCAACGGCAAGCTATTCGTCGATTACCTGTCTAACCTGAAGCGTGACCGGATTCGCAAAAAACTGGAAAAAATTCACCGGACCCAGGCTACCTCCTGATTCGGACCTGATCATCAAGGCTTGCTTCGGCAAGCCTTTTCTTTACGGAACCTCATGAAGTCGACTGAACTGCGCATCCTGTTTGCCGGCACGCCCGAATTCGCTGCAGCACACCTGCAAGCCCTGATTGACGCCGGACTGAACATTGTCGGCGTGTATACCCAACCGGACCGGCCAGCGGGGCGCGGCCACAAACTGGCGATGAGCGCAGTCAAGCAACTGGCGCAACAACACGCACTACCGGTATACCAGCCAGAAAAGCTGCGTAGCGCCGAAGCCCAGCAGGAACTGGCCGCGCTCAAGCCCGACCTGATGGTGGTCGTCGCCTACGGGCTGATTCTGCCGCAGGCGGTGCTGGATATTCCGCGTTTGGGCTGTATCAACAGCCATGCCTCGCTGCTGCCACGCTGGCGCGGTGCCGCGCCCATTCAACGCGCGATCGAAGCGGGCGATAGCCAGTCGGGGGTCACCGTCATGCAAATGGAGGCCGGCCTGGATACCGGCCCCATGCTGCTCAAGGTAACCACCCCCATCAGCCCCGCCGATACCGGCGGCAGTCTGCACGACCGGCTTGCCGAACTGGGGCCACCGGCGGTACTGCAAGCGATAGATGGACTGGCTGCCGGTAGCCTCATGGCAGAGGTGCAGGACGATGCGCTCGCTACCTACGCGCATAAACTGAACAAGCAAGCCGCTGCTATCGATTGGCAACGCAGTGCCACTGAGCTGGACTGCCTGATCCGCGCCTTTAACCCCTGGCCTCTGGCGCATGCCGGCCTGGATGGGAAACCACTCAAGATCTGGGCAGCACAAGCGGCTGAAGGCAAAGGCCAACCCGGTGAAGTGCTGAAATGCAGCAAAGAAGGCCTGCTGGTTGCCTGCGGCGAACAGGCATTACTGCTGACCCGTCTGCAATTGCCCGGCGGCAAACCGCTCGCTTTCAGTGACCTGTACAACGCCCGCCGCGACCAGTTTGCTCCCGGCTTGCTGTTGAGTAACGGTCTGTGAGCCCACGTCTGGCGGCTGCCCGTGCACTCACGGCGGTAATGGCAGGCAAAGCGTCACTGGGCAGTAGCTTGCCCACCCAGCTAAAAGAGGTGGCAGCGCGTGATCAGGCACTGGTACAGGAGCTGGCCTTTGGCACCGCTCGTTGGTATACACGCCTGGATGCGCTGACCCGCGATCTACTGAATAAGCCCATGAAGGCAGCCGACCTCGACTTGCAGGCACTGCTGCTGGTGGGGCTCTACCAACTACTTTACCTGCGTGTGCCAGCTCATGCAGCCATTGCCGCCACGGTGGAGTGCGCCGCCGAGATGGGTAAGCCCTGGGCCAAAGGCATGCTCAACGCCGTTCTGCGCCGCGTACAGCGTGAAAGTGCAGCGCTACTAGCGGCCGTCGACCAATCACCCTCAGAGCGCGTTTCGCATCCCGGCTGGCTGTTCAAACGCCTACAGCGTGCCTGGCCCGAGCAGTTGGACGCCATCACCCACGCCAACAATCTGCACCCGCCGATGACCCTGCGCGTCAATCAACAGCAGGTCAGCCGCGACGACTACCTGCTTGCCTTGCAAAACGCAGGCATTGTCGCCACGGCCTGTAACTTCAGCACTCTGGGCATTCAGCTAGCGCAAGCCTGCGATGTGCTGCAATTACCAGGCTTTGCCCAAGGCCAGGTCAGCGTGCAAGACGAGGCCGCTCAGTTGGCTGCGCCCTTGCTGGACCTGCAACCGGGTCAGCGAGTACTCGACGCCTGTTGCGCCCCCGGTGGCAAGACCTGCCAGATGCTGGAGCAGCAGCCAGCGCTGAGCGAAATGCTGGCTCTGGATCTGGAACCTCAGCGCCTGAAGCGCGTGGCGGAGAATCTCCAGCGCCTGCAGTTAACAGCTACGCTGAAGGCAGCAGATGCACGCGACCTGGCAGACTGGTGGGATGGCACGCCATTCCAGCGTATCCTGCTGGACGCGCCCTGCTCGGCGACCGGCGTGATTCGCCGCCATCCCGATATCAAGTTGACGCGCAAGGCGGCTGATATCAGCGCACTGGCCAGTCTGCAGGGCGAGATATTGGACCAACTGTGGCAAACATTGGCGGTCGGCGGAATTCTGGTTTATGCCACCTGTTCTGTGCTACCCGAGGAGAATACCCAGGTGATCGAAGCTTTTCTCGCACGCCAGCCCGGAGCAAGGGCGTTGGATATCGCCGCCGACTACGGCATTGCACAACCCTGTGGCCGCCAGTTGCTGCCGCAGGCTGACGGGCACGACGGCTTTTATCTGGCCAAGCTGGTCAAACTGTCCGCCAGCCCGGCGGCGACCAGGCAGGAGTCTGCTTAATGAAGATCATCATTCTCGGCGCGGGGCAGGTCGGTGGCAGTCTTGCCGCGCAACTGGCGAGTGAAGCCAACGACATCACCGTCATCGACACCGATGCTGTAAGGCTACGCGAGCTAGGCGATCGCCTGGATATCCGTACGGTGCAGGGCAAGGGCTCCTTCCCGACTATTCTGCGTCAGGCCGGCGCCGACGACGCCGACATGCTGATTGCCGTGACCAGTAGCGACGAAACCAACATGATCGCCTGTCAGGTCGCCTATACCCTGTTCCGCACACCGACCAAGATCGCCCGCGTGCGCGAATCCGCTTACCTCACGCGTGGCGGACTCTTTCACAATGAGGCCGTGCCTATCGACGTGCTGATCAGCCCGGAACAGGTGGTCACCAATTACGTCAAACGTCTGATCGAAACCCCCGGCGCACTGCAGGTGCTCGACTTTGCAGAGGGCAAGGCGCAGCTGGTCGCGGTACGCGCCTACTATGGCGGCCCGCTGGTTGGTCAGGAGCTACGTTTCCTGCGTCAACATATGCCGGGCGTGGATACACGGGTTGCCGCCATCTTCCGCAAGGACCGCCCCATTATCCCCAAGGGCGATACCATCATCGAGGCCGATGACGAGGTGTTTTTCATCGCCGCCACGCGGGATATTCGCGCGGTCATGAGCGAATTGCGCCGCGTCGAGAAAACCCACAAGCGGGTCGTGATCGCCGGCGGTGGCAACATCGGTGAACGCCTCGCCGAGGCGATCGAAAATCGTTATCAGGTCAAAATCATCGAAGCCAGCAAAGCCCGCGCCGACTACCTGTCACAGAATCTTGATCGCGCCATAGTGCTGCACGGTAGCGCCTCCGACCGTGAGCTACTGATTGAAGAAAACATCGAGGAAGTCGATATTTTCTGCGCCGTGACCAACGATGACGAGGCCAACATCATGTCCTCGATGCTGGCCAAGCGCCTGGGGGCACGCAAGGTGATGACGCTGATCAACAATCCAGCCTACGTCGACCTGGTGCAGGGCGGGGAGATCGACATTGCCATCTCCCCGTCGCAAACCACCATTGGCACGCTGCTGACGCATGTGCGCCGTGGCGACATCGTCAATGTCTACTCCCTGCGCCGCGGTGCAGCCGAAGCTATTGAAGCGGTAGCCCATGGCGACGCACGTTCATCCAAGGTGGTGGGCAAGGCCATCGGCCAGATTGATCTGCCACCGGGCACCACCATCGGCGCCATCGTACGCGATGATGAAGTACTGATCGCCCACGACTCTACGGTCATCGAGTCAGACGATCACGTGATTCTCTTTGTGATCGATAAAAAACACATCCGTGATGTCGAGCGCCTGTTCCAGGTCGGCCTGACATTCTTCTGAGGTAAGCAGCTGCATGCAGTATCCCCAGATACAACGCATCATCGGCATTCTATTGATGCTGTTTTCTACCAGCATGTTGCCGGCGGCGGGCGTTGGTCTCTATTACAACGAACCGGCGATGAACGCCTTTCTCAGCGGCTTCGCAATCACCATGGTCGCAGGCGCGCTGATCTGGTATCCGGTACATGGCCGACGCAACGAGCTTAGAACCCGCGACGGTTATCTGATTACGGTCCTGTTCTGGCTGGTACTGGGGTTGTTCGGTGCGGTGCCATTGTGGCTGCTGGAGATGCCCGATCTGAGCGTGGCCGATGCTGTGTTCGAGTCGTTCTCCGGCCTGACGACCACGGGCGCCACCGTAATTACCGGGCTGGATACACTGCCCCGCGCTCTGCTGTATTACCGCCAGCAGCTGCAGTGGTTTGGCGGCATGGGGATCATCGTCTTGGCGGTGGCGATTCTGCCCATGCTTGGCGTGGGCGGTATGCAGCTATACCGTGCCGAAATGCCCGGCCCCTTGAAGGAAAACAAGCTGACGCCGCGTATCGCCGAGACCGCCAAGGTACTCTGGTACATCTACGCAGGTCTGACCCTGGCCTGCGCGCTGGCTTACTGGGCGGCGGGCATGGACCTGTTTAACGCCATAGGTCACAGCTTCTCGACGGTCGCCATCGGCGGCTTCTCGACCCATGACGCCAGTATCGGCTACTACAACAGCCCGCTGATCGAGGGTATCTGCATCCTGTTCATGCTGATCTCCGGCATCAACTTCGCTCTGCACTTTCTGGCCTGGCGCTTTCGCTCGCTGAAGAACTACTGGCAGGACCCGGAATGCAGGGCCTATGTGTTGATTTTGTTTGGGCTCTTTGTGGTCTGTACCGCAGTGCTGATTCACTTTCAGCACCACGATGTCTGGACCTCAATTCGCTACGCCGCCTTTGAAACCGTCTCCATCGCCACCACCACCGGCTTTGGCGTAACCGACTTCTCCACCTGGCCGACGTTGCTGCCTTACCTGCTGCTATACGCGAGTTTCATTGGCGCCTGCGCTGGCTCAACCGGCGGCGGCATGAAGGTTATTCGGGTGTTGCTGCTGTACAAGCAAGGCTCGCGCGAAACCAAGCGGCTGCTGCATCCGCACGGGGTGTTCCCGGTAAAACTGGGCAACAAACCTGTGCCAGATCGGGTAGTAGAAGCAGTTTGGGGGTTTTGCGCAGTCTACGTCTTCACCTTTGCCATGCTGTTTCTGCTGCTGCTCGGCACTGGGCTGGACTTCGTCACCGCCTTTTCCGCGCTGACCGCCTGTATCAACAACCTGGGCCCAGGTCTCGGTGAAGTGGCGGTGCACTACGGCAATCTGGAAGCGTCGGTAAAATGGATATTGACCTTCGCCATGCTGCTCGGGCGGCTCGAAGTCTTTACCCTGCTGGTGCTGCTCACTCCCATGTTCTGGCGCCGCTAGGCGCCGACTGCCTCAGGCTTCGTCGAGAAACTGCATACCAGCGCCTTCGCCAGCGACGATGCGCTGCACCACCATACGCAGCACCGGGGCTTCGAAAGGCATACCTTGCACCTGACCGGTAACCTCGTCACCCGGCTGCAAGGCCGTCATATTCACATGCTCAACAAAGACGCCCCCATCAGACAGGTCCTTGGTATACGCCAGCAGTTCACCGAAGCTGTCGTGCCAAATTTTAATCTGCGCCCGCATCGGCGTGCGCGGGTGCTGCCGCTGGTTACTCAATCCATGACCCCCTGATACATCGCGTTCGGTTTTTTCCAACCTGGCCCTTTACGGTGTGGTTGCGTGTATGTCTGCGCGTCGTTCAGCTCAAGCTATGACTTAATACCATCTTTTTTCGCCCGGCGGGCGTTTCTTGAACCGTTTCATGCTCCACATGTACTGACTGGGCCAGCGCCGAACATAACCTTCAATAACCGCGCTCATGCAGGCGACCGCCTCATATTCATCACCACTATAGAGTGCCGCGGGCGCTTCTTCGAGAATCACCTTGAAGCCGCTGTTGTCCGGCAGGCGCAGGCAGTGGAAGAAGATTGCCCTGGCATCGTTACCTTTCAACAGGTTTGGGACAAATTTACTGGTCAATGCCTGGGTGGCAAAGAAGGGCACAAAAACGCCACTTTTGACTGCTGGCTCCGGGTCGGCAGGAATTCCCACCGCGCCACCGCGCCGCACTTCACGCATCACGCTGATAATACCTTCACGGGTCGAGGCCGCGACCTTATTGCCCAGTTGCGTGCGCTGACGCTGCAGTAACTCATCGACGGCCTTCTGCTTTGGCGGTCGATAGAAAATGACTGGTTTGGCCCGCGAGCAGTACCAGTGGTTGAGTACCTCCCAGTTACCCAGGTGGCTGGTAATACCTACCACGCCCTTGCCTGCCGCGATGGCCTCAGCAAGCAGGTGCTCACCTTCCACCTCTTTGATCAAACCGACGGTTTTGCTCGGCGACCACATCCAGGCACAGGCACTTTCTGCCATGCTACGCCCGGTGTCGAGTAGCGTCCGCCGCACCAGCGCGTTGAGCTCCGGCTCACTCAGCTCTGGCATACAGTGGCTGAGGTTGATCCGGGTGACATCCCGCGAACGGTTGGGCAAGATCCACATCAGCCAGCCAACAAAGGCCCCCAGTCCCTGCGCAGCCGAAAATGGCAACAGGGCAAAGAGCTTGAGAAATCCAATAATGAATGTGCCTTTCAACCGCTCCACTGCAACGCTCCAAGCAAAAATGAAAGCAATATTGTAAGTCGCCCAAGGCGACAGAGCGAGCGAGGCTAGTCTGCCCCGCGCAAAGCATTGTAGCGAAAGCACTCGGTCACGTGATCCATCACCATACCGGTGGCCTGCATGAAGGCATAACAGATAGTCGGCCCCACGAAGGTAAACCCGGCCTTTTTCAGTGCCTTGCTCATGGCCTCTGCCGCCGGCGTACTGGTAGGCGCATCGCGCAGGCTGGCCAAATGGTTGATCTGGGGTGTACCGCCGACAAACTGCCAGAGCCACTCAACCGGGTCGTGCTGCTCACTCAGTACCAACCAGGCTTGGGCATTGCGCCGCGCGCCATAAACTTTCAGCCGATTGCGAATGATGCCCGCATCCTGCAGCAGCTCCTGCAACTCGGTATCCGTCTGGTTCGCCATAAACCCGGCATCAAAACCGCGATAAATAAGCCGATAGTGCGCGCGCTTGCGCAGCACCGTAATCCACGACAGTCCGGCCTGAAAGCCCTCCAGCAGGAGCATCTCGAACAGCTTCTGCGCATCTCGACAGGGCACACCCCATTCGTGATCGTGGTACTGCTGATATAAAGGGTCGTCGCCACACCAGCTGCAACGCAGCGGCGCTATCGATCTATCGTTCCGGTGATCCACAAAGACTCCTGTATCGCATCAATCACAACATCGACTCCAGAGCTGTTTATACTCCCTATGCGCGCCGTTGCCAAAACGGCCGACTGACTAAGGACTGCATTCGGGAAACGGCCATGAGTAACGAACTGACGATAACCGACCTCTGTGTTGGCGAAGGCAAGGAGTGCGTCAAAGGCGCACTCATCACCACCCACTACACCGGGTGGTTGGAGGACGGCAGCGTATTCGACTCGTCACACCAGCGCGGCAAGCCCTTCCAGTGTGTGATCGGCACCGGCCGGGTGATCAAGGGGTGGGATCAGGGCCTGATGGGCATGCGGGTCGGCGGCACGCGACGCTTGTCAGTACCCGCGCACCTGGCCTACGGGGAACGATCAGTAGGTGAGCACATCAAAGCCAACAGCGATCTGCAGTTTGAAATCGAACTGCTGGAGGTTCTAACCCGGGATGACTGATCCCCGCCACACCACCGCACCGCAGAGGAAGCGCGCATGCCAGATACCCTGACATTCAATATGGACGCCGTACTGCAGCGTCTGCTGGAAGAGTGTTACAGCCTGCTGGCGGCGCTACCGCTGTTTCTACTCGCGCTCGTGGTGGTCGCGGTGTTCTGGCTCCTGGGTAGCTGGCTAGCCCGCCGGCAGGTGCTCGACCGCGTCGCCCAGCGCAACCCTTTCCTGCGTGACCTGACCCGCACCACCATACGTTGGGTCATCAGCCTGATCGGTATCCTGATCGCACTGGAAGTCATGAATGCCACCGCACTGGTTGGTGCGGTACTGGGCACCGCAGGGGTCATGGGGGTGGCGCTCGGCTTCGCCTTCAAGAGCACCATGGAGAACTATCTGGCCGGTATTCTCATGAGCTTGAGGCAACCCTTTTCGCCAAAGGATCATGTCACCATTGATGGCAATGAAGGCATTGTGGTCGCGCTGACCTCGCGGGCGACCATTCTTATGACGCTGGACGGCAATCACCTGCGCATCCCCAACGCCCTGGTGTTCAGCAGTGTCATGCTCAACTACACCCGCAACCCCAGCCGCCGCTTTGCCTTTGATGTTGGTATCGGCGTCAACGAAGATCTGGTGCGCGCCCAGCAGATTGGCGTCGAGGTCCTCATCGAACTGGAGGGCGTGATGGATACTCCGCCGCCGCGCGCCTATATCACCGCGCTGGGCGACTCCAACGTACAGATTCGCTATCAAGCCTGGGTGGACCAGCGCAGTCACGACTTTGCCAGCGTCAAGAGTGAGGGTATCCGCCTGGTCAAACTGGCCCTGGAAGCCGCCGAGATGGATATGCCTGAACCCATCTACCGCGTGCAACTCAGCGAACGGGGCGCGCCCGCCAAACCGAGTAGCACCGCACCAACAGTGCCGCTGCAGGAAAACATAACCAGCACAGTGGATACCCGCGTTCAGGCCGATCTCGACGAGCAGATCGCAGCAGACCAGCGTAAGCGCGGGAGCGAAGACTTGCTTGATCCCAGCGCCCCGAAAGAATAAGAGGTTGACCGCTACCAGCACAGCCGCTAGATTCGATGACATGAACTGCACACGCGCACTGACAGCTCGAATGATTATTACCGCCATTCCCATATCGGCGGGCTAGCTACGTGCGCACCCAAACCCGCCTCCGAGGCGGGTTTTTTGTACTGTCTTTGAGGTAAAAAAGCGTCAGGAGACAGTATGACAACCGCAGCATCCCCCCTCGATAGCGCACAGAGCGCAGACGACGACAGGCAACCCGAACACCCGGTTGATGCCCGGTCTGCATCCGCTGATTGTCCCTCCCTACTGCAGGCCAGGCTCAAGCAGCAGGTCGCCAGCATTCTGTCGGCTCCGGTTTACGACGTCGCCATCGAAACCCCGTTACAGCCCGCCCAGCGCCTTTCAGCCCAACTGGGCAGTCAGGTATTGCTCAAGCGCGAAGACCTGCAACCCGTGTTCTCTTTCAAGATCCGCGGTGCCTATACCCGCGTCGCGCGCTTAAGTCCCGAGGCCAGAGCACGGGGGGTTATCACTGCCTCCGCCGGCAACCACGCCCAGGGCCTGGCGTTGGCGGCGCAGAAACTTGGCATCAAGGCGCTGATTGTCATGCCCACCACCACGCCCGCACTCAAGATAGAAGGTGTGCGCTCACGGGGCGCCACTGCGCTGCTGCACGGCGAAGCCTTCCCCGAGGCACTGACCCGTGCATTGCAACTGGCCGAAGAGCACGGCTACACCTTCGTGCCGCCGTTCGATGACCCAGATGTGATCGCCGGGCAGGGCACCGTCGGCATGGAAGTGCTGCGTCAGCAGGGCGGCCAGCTCGACGCCATCTTTGTACCCGTGGGCGGCGGCGGTCTGATTGCCGGTATCGCCGCCTACGTGAAGTATCTGCGCCCCGAGATCTGCATCATCGGCGTCGAATCGGAGGAGTCCAACTGCCTGCAAGCAGCGCTGGCGGCGGGCAGTCGCGTGGTGCTACCCAAGGTCGGCCGCTTCGCTGACGGCGTCGCCGTGGCGCAGGTGGGGGAACACAACTTTGCGCTCTGCCGCCACTACGTGGATGAAGTGATTACGGTCAGCAACGACGACATCTGCGCCGCGGTGCGCGACATTTACGACGACACCCGATCCATCACCGAACCCTCTGGCGCACTGGCGGTTGCCGGGCTAAAAGCCTACGTCGCACGCGAAGAGATCAAGGATCAGGTGCTGGTTGCCATCAACTCGGGCGCCAACATCGACTTTGACAGCCTGCGGCATGTGATTGAGCGGGCAGGACAATGCGGCCGATAAGCACCAGCACAGACAAGGGAGAAGAAAGGCGGAAGACGGGATGAGAAAACAGCAGGGGACAATCGAAGCGCCAATGACTCCGGCCTGAACCGGAGCATGGTAAAGCACACCGTCACGGCGCCATCGGACGCCGTATCAGGTTATCTGCAAGCGCTATCAGAAGGACAACTGGTAGCTCGCCGCAACCCACATGTCAGGTTGGTCGCTATCGGTGGTGCCGTTCAGCATCAGCGAGGCCTTGCCGTCGCCCAGCAAACCTTCGATACCAACACCGGCCTTCAACCAATCGTTCTGGTAATCTTCGCCGGGCAGGTTGAAAGTGAAGAGTCCATTCACATTGCCGCTGACGCCGGCGCTGCGATCTTCAAACCGATGCGCCGCCTCAAGATTGGCAACCAGGTTATAGCCAGACCACCAGCTCAGCGGTGTTTCTGTGCCAAAGCCCAGGCGCGCTTCGGTATAGCGGTCTGTCCGACTATCAAAACTGGCCGGATTCGCACCGCCTTTCTCGGTGTAACCATCAAGCTTTGAGTGGGTATAGCTCAGATCCGCGTAGGGGCTGATTCCGGTATTACCCAGCGACAGCGCATCGACCCAGTCCAAACGTGCCCGCAGGCCCCAGGTTTGACTATCGGCATTACCCTTGGAGGAATCCAGCGCGCTGGCGCTGATGTAGCCACGACGCATGTCTATCTCGCCCCAGTGACCAAAGGCACCCAGGGTCGCGAACAGGTTTTGCTCTGCAGAGACCGGGACTATGCCTTCTACCAGCAGATACTGGCCGTCACTTTCGGCACGGCCATTGCTGCTCAAATTCTGCCGCGCCCAGGTTTGACCCAGTGACGCATTAAGCTGAACGCTACCGTAGTTGTGACCCACCCCCACTTCCGCCAGCCCAGCGGAGCCGGAACGCTGGGCATGCTCATCAGTACCCCAATCACCCGCCGCCCAGAAGGTGCTCTTGCCCGGCGCAACCATGCGCGACAACGGACGGCTGTGAGCGCCATTGACCATCATATTCAGGCCGCTATTGAGCGAGCTTAAACCTTGCGAGGTTGATTGCAGGCTATTGGCCATGGATGCCTGCGTTATCAGCTCGTTGAGGATGGCGTAACTATAGTCAACATCAAGAGTTGGGCAGGTAGATGGGCAATTAATTACTATAGGTCCAGGTCCAGGTCCAGGTCCAGGTCCAGGTCCAGGTCCAGGTCCAGGTCCAGATACGCCATCATAATAATCAATAGATACGTTAGTACCCTGAATGCCGTATCCAAAGAGCAAAAAGGTATCCAGGTTCCCTGCTTGCCCCACTAGTCCGGCAAGGGCAAAGGACAGGCTGGAGTTGCCCCACCAAGGCTGGGCACTCAGGATGTCGGGGCTATCCGTGTACGACGTATTCAGATAGGTGATGCTGTAGGTGCTGCCGCCGTATTCAACAGTCACGAACGGATTCATACTCGGGTCAACCGGGCCCGGCTCAGCAAAGCCGACCATCGGCAAACACAAACCAGCCACAAAGCTGAACGGCAAAAGTCTATTTTTAAGTTTCAAGCTTACCTCCATGTTTGAACATGCATCATCTGATATCAACGCAATATTAGAATCGTGACATAGTGCTCAAAAGACAAAAAAAAGGCAATAAACAAGAAACCACTCTTTTCTGCCGTAATATTGACGACCAGTACTCGTCAACCGTCTGCAGCCAACCCGGCAAGGCAGCAGCACCGTCGCTGTCTGCGCCCATAATCCTGTATACTGCGCCCTTTCTTTATTTCGCAGCCTATCCGGGTGAAACACGTGACTCAGACCAATCCAGCCGTCCACACCTTTCAAGGACTGATCCTTGCCCTGCAAAGCTATTGGGCAGAACGGGGTTGTGTGGTGATGCAACCCTACGACATGGAAATGGGTGCCGGCACCTTCCACACCGCCACCTTCCTGCGCGCCATTGGCCCGGAGAAGTGGAACGCCGCCTATGTGCAGCCCAGCCGCCGCCCGGCTGATGGTCGCTACGGCGAGAATCCCAACCGCCTGCAGCACTACTACCAGTTTCAAGTGGTACTCAAACCGAACCCGGACAACATCCAGGAGCTATACCTGGATTCCCTGCGTCACATCGGCATCGACCCGCTGGTACACGATATCCGCTTTGTCGAAGACAACTGGGAATCCCCTACGCTGGGTGCCTGGGGTCTGGGTTGGGAAGTCTGGCTGAACGGCATGGAAGTGACCCAGTTCACTTACTTCCAGCAGGTCGGTGGCGTCGAGTGCTACCCGGTAACCGGTGAGATCACCTACGGTCTTGAGCGCCTGGCGATGTACCTGCAGGGCGTCGATTCAGTCTACGATCTGGTGTACTCCGATGGCCCGTTCGGCAAGGTCACCTACGGCGATGTGTTCCATCAGAACGAAGTGGAGCAGTCGACCTACAACTTTGAACACGCGAACGTCGATAAGCTGTTTGGCCTGTTCGACTTCTATGAAAGCGAAGCCAACCGGCTGATTGAATTGGCGTTACCGCTGCCAGCCTACGAGATGGTCATCAAGGCATCGCACACTTTCAACCTGCTGGATGCGCGCCGCGCTATCTCGGTAACCGAGCGTCAGCGCTACATTTTACGTGTGCGCTCACTGTCTCGTGCCATCGCCCAGAGTTACCTGCTGGCTCGCGCCCGCCTCGGTTTCCCGATGGCTACCCCCGAATTGCGTGATGAAGTACTGGCCAAGCTGAAGGAGGCCGAATAATGCAGGCTCAGGATTTTCTGGTTGAACTGGGTACCGAAGAGCTGCCGCCCAAGGCGCTGAAAAAGCTCGCCGAGGCCTTTCTTGCAGGTGTTGAAAAAGGGCTGAAAGAAGCCGCTCTGGATTACCGCGCGGCGCGTTACTTTGCGGCGCCGCGTCGTCTGGCCATTCAGGTGGACCAGCTTGCCAGCCAGCAACCCGACCGCAGCAATCAAATGGACGGCCCGCCGGTCCAAGCCGCTTTTGATAAGGACGGCAACCCAACCAAAGCCGCCGAAGGCTTTGCCCGCAAGTGTGGTGTCAGCGTCGCCGAACTGGATCAAAGCGGCCCCAAGCTGCGCTTTGTACAGGCCATACCCGGTCAGCCCGCCGCTGACTTGCTACCTGGCATCGTTGATGCCGCATTGGCCGCGTTGCCGATCCCCAAGCGCATGCGCTGGGCCGATCGCAAAACCGAATTTGTTCGCCCCACCCAATGGCTGGTGATGCTGCTGGGTGAGCAGGTGATCCCCTGTGAGATTCTGGCCCAGAGCGCTGGAAACCAGTCGCGCGGCCATCGCTTCCATCATCCGGACAACATCACCATCAGCTCGCCATCCGCGTATGCCGATGCGCTGCGCAAGACCTATGTGGTTGCCGATTTCGCCGAGCGTCGCGAGCTGATCAGCCAGCGGGTAGCAGAGCTGGCCGCCGAGCAGCAGGGCACCGCAATCGTACCGCCAGATCTGCTGGACGAAGTGACCGCGCTGGTCGAGTGGCCGGTACCTTTGGTGTGCAGCTTTGAAGAGCGATTCCTTGATGTGCCACAGGAAGCTCTGATTTCCACCATGCAGGATAACCAGAAGTACTTCTGCCTGCTGGATGCCAGCGGCAAGCTGCTGCCCCGCTTTATTACCGTCTCTAACCTGGAAAGCAAAGACCCACGGCAGATCATCGAGGGTAACGAGAAAGTCGTGCGCCCGCGCCTGACCGACGCCGAGTTTTTCTTCAAGCAGGATAAAAAGCAGCCGCTGGAAAGCCACAATGAGCGCTTGGCCAATGTGGTATTCCAGGCCGAGTTAGGCAGCGTGTTTGATAAGGCCACCCGCGTCTCTAACCTGGCTGGCTTTATCGCTGAACAGATTGGCGGCGACGAGAGCAAAGCGCAGCGCGCGGGCTTGCTAAGCAAGTGTGATCTCTCGACCGAGATGGTCGGTGAGTTCCCGGAGCTACAAGGTATCGCCGGTTATTACTACGCCAAACACGACGGCGAGGCCGAGGATGTTGCCCTGGCGCTGAACGAACAATACATGCCGCGTGGTGCGGGCGCCGAGCTGCCCAGCACCCTGACCGGGGCCGCTGTCGCGCTGGCTGACAAAATCGATACCCTGGTCGGCATTTTCGGCATCGGCATGCTACCCACCGGTTCCAAGGACCCCTATGCGCTGCGTCGTGCGGCACTGGGTGTGCTGCGTATCCTGATCGAGAAGCAGCTGGAACTGAATCTGAACGCCGCCCTGCAGGTTGCCATTCAACAGTACGGCGAACGGGTAAAAGCCGACGGTCTGATCGCGCTGGTGCAGGACTTCATCTTTGATCGCCTGCGCGCACGTTACGAAGACGAAGGCATCGACGTTGCCGTTTACCAGTCGGTGCGCGCCGTCAGCCCGGTATCGCCGCTGGACTTTGATCAGCGCGTGCAGGCCGTACAGGCTTTCCGCCGCTTACCCGAAGCCGACACCCTGGCCGCTGCCAACAAGCGCGTATCCAACATTCTATCCAAGGCTGACGGCGAGGTTTCTATCGCCATCGACAGCGCGTTGCTGCAGGAAACGGCGGAGCAAGCGCTGGCCAGCGCCGTAGCGGCTGCTGAACAGCACGTCGCGCCGCTAGCAGCTGACCGGCAGTATCAGCAGGCACTCGAGCGCCTGGCAGGGCTGCGCGAGCCTGTGGATGCCTTCTTCGATCAGGTGCTGGTCAACGCCGAAGACCCCGCAGTAAAAGCCAACCGCTACGCGCTGCTGGCACGTTTGCGCGGGTTGTTCCTCGGTGTCGCCGATATATCGCTATTGGGTTGAAGCAGCAACAGGCTACGAGCACTGGGCGGCGATGCGTCCGCTTTGGCTTGTAGCTTGCCGCTAGGAGCTTGCCGCTGTGAAGCTGATCATTCTCGACCGCGACGGTGTCATCAATCAGGATTCCGACGCCTACATCAAGACGCTGGATGAGTGGATTCCCATCCCCGGCTCTATCGCGGCAATGGCGCGCCTTAGCCTGGCTGGCTGGACCGTCGCTGTGGCAACCAATCAGTCGGGAGTAGGCCGCGGCTATTACTCCGAGGCCACCCTGGAAAGCATGCATCAGCGCCTGCGCGAGTTAGTGGCAGAGCAGGGCGGCACGGTAGATCTGATTCGCTATTGCCCGCACACCCCTGAGGCCGGCTGCGACTGCCGCAAACCGGCCCCGGGGTTATTTCGCCAGATTGCCCAATTGCTGCACACTGAACTGACCGGTGTACCGACCGTAGGTGACAGCCTGCGGGATCTCGAAGCGGGCGTTGCCCTTGGCTGCACGCCTTACCTGGTACGTACTGGCAAAGGCGAGAGCACTCAGTACAAAGCGCTGCCCGCAGGCACTCAGGTTTTTGATAACCTGAGCGCCGTTGTCGATCATCTTCTGGAAACCTGAATCATGTCATTGCTGATGCGCCTACGCGTCACCCTGTTCTATCTATTGTTGGCCTCAAGTGCTGGTATCTGGTGCGTTCTGGTCGTGTTTGTCGCCCCTTTTCTCAGTACCCGCTGGCGGATCAAGGTAATTATCGAGTGGTGGACCCGCGCAGCGGTCTGGCTGACCAAGACCATCGTAGGGATCAAGCACGAAGTGATCGGGCGAGAGAATATACCCGACCAGCCGGGCGTGATCTTGTCCAACCATCAAAGCACCTGGGAGACCTTCTTTCTTCCCCAACTGTTTCGCCCGCAAACGCAGCTGATCAAGAAGGAGCTACTCTACGTGCCCTTCTTTGGCTGGGCTTTTGCTCTGGCCAAACCCATCGCGATCGACCGCAGCAAGGCCCGCAACTCACTGCAACAACTGACGCGTATCGGCGGTCAGCGCCTCGCCGAGGGTATATGGATTCTGGTCTTCCCCGAAGGCACCCGCAAAGAGCCTGGAGAGCAGGTCAAGTTCTCTCGCGGCGGAGCCGCACTGGCGTGTGCCAACAACGCGCCCATCGTCCCCATCGCGCACAATGCCGGTGAGTACTGGCCCAAGCACGGCTGGAGCAAGAAGCCAGGCACCATCAAGGTCATGATCGGGCCTGCTATCTATCCTGCGGGTAGCGACCCACGCTCTATTGTCGCAGCCAACAAACAGGCCGAAGCCTGGATCAATGGCGCGTTACAAAGCCTGCGCGACGCCTGAACAGGATATGGTCCATAATGGCGAATCAACGGTCGCCACGGCTACCGATGAACACTAATCTGACGGTGTCTTGCTATGGATATTTATCGCTACCTGAAAGCTCTGGTAGAAAAGGAAGGATCTGATCTGTTCTTCAGCGTCGGCGCTCCGGTCACGCTGAAACGTGAAGGTGATTTTTTTGCGTTTGGCAATCAGCCACTAGGCAGCGGCTCAGTCAAGGAGCTGGCCTATCAGGTCATGAGTGAGAAGCAGATCGAGGAGTTTGAAGAAGAGCAGGAAATGAACCTCGCCGTTGGGCTGCCCAACTACGGTCGCTTTCGTATCAACGTCTACTACCAGCGCAGCGAAGTCGGCATGGTGGTTCGCCACATCAGCCACAAGATTCCACCCTTCGCCGAGCTCGGCCTACCCAAGCAGCTGGAAAAGCTCGCCCTGAAAGATCGCGGTCTGGTGCTGGTGGTTGGCGCTACCGGGTCAGGTAAATCGACTACCCTGGCGGCCATGCTGGACTACCGCAACACCCATCGTGCTGGCCACATTGTTTGCATTGAAGATCCGATAGAGTTTCTGCATAAACACAAGAAAGCCATCGTCGATCAGCGCGAAGTCGGCCTGGACACCAAAAGCTTTGGGCACGCCCTGCGTAACGTACTGCGCGAATCACCCGACGTCATCATGATCGGTGAAATTCGTGACAAGGCGACCATGCAGCACGCTCTGCATTACAGCGAAACCGGTCACCTGGTAGTGTCAACACTGCACGCCACTAACAGCGTGCAGGCCGTTGAGCGCATCGTTAACCTATTTCCGGAAGGGGAGCGCAAGCAAACGCTAAGCGATATCTCGATGAACCTGGCCGGCATCGTGGCCCAACGCTTGGTACCAGGCAAAGAGAAAAAGCGCGTTGCTGCTGTCGAAGTACTCTTACGCACACCCTATATCCGCACGCTGATTGGCCGTGACGAGCTGTCGGAAATAAAGGATTCGATGAACCGGGGTCAGGAGCCGGGTCTACAGAGTTTCGATCAGCATCTTCATGAGCTGGTTACCGCCGGCAGCGTGACGCTGGAAACGGCGCTGCGCTACGCCGACTCACCTACCGATCTCAAGCTGAAATCCAAGTTCAACGACACCCGATCCGAGTCACCGCTCGCCACCGGCGAAGAGGAAAAGCCGACAGCAGCCGAACCAGAGCAACAAGCCGCACCCTCTGGCTTTTCTGATTCCGATCTGACTGACGACTTTCGTTAGACCTCAGCTGACCAGCAGTATAAAAAAACCCCTTAACGCATTTGCCTTAAGGGGTTTTTATTATCGCCGACCGGGTGTAGGTGGGCAAAGTTATGCGACCCTTACCTAACCAAAAATCACGCTTCTAAGCGACTTTGGCCAAAGTTATTTTCCGCTTCGGTCAAAGTAAATCGGCCAAAACCTATGTTCGGTCAAAGTTAAACGACGCAAATCTTGATGCTCATAAAACCCTATATAAACCAGTGCCTTGCGATCCGAAATTGACTTTTTGTCAATACGGTAATTGTAGACCATTGGTAATGCAGTAGAAAGCGTAGGGCCCGGATGAGATTAATGTCGCAACCGGGTTCTCTGACCGTCCGGAGTAACGGGGTAGAACCCGATAGAGATCTTGCCTTTGAAACCGCAAGCTATAATGATCCTATCGCAATGGTTAACCCACGCGAGGGGCTAGCAATGAATGAAGACCACAATTCCGATCCCCCTGGGTTCGAAGCTGTGTATGACGACGACGCCACGACTGATCCTCTAAATAAGTCGACCGAGAAACCTGCTTCCGTAGGCGATCTGAAGGGAAGAATTAAGTCCACCCGCACTGTAAGCATCGAAGAGATGAATAGATCCATCGACGCCGGCTGGTCCGGCGAACACGATAATTAGTCATTGGGAAGACGTTCGAAACCAGGTTTGAGCTGTGCCCAGTGAATCACACCGGGTTTTATGAAGGCCATTCCGTTTAAGTCAGGCGGCCACGGCCTGACCGGTGTGTTGCTGGTAGAAGTTTGCCTCAGCTTCTGCTGGCGGTATATGTCCAATCGATCCAAGAAGGCGCTGATGATTGAACCAGTGAACCCATTTCAAGGTGGCTATTTCTACTGCTTCGCGACTCCGCCATGATTGCCGGTATATCAGTTCCGCCTTGCACAATCCGTTGATGGTCTCAGCCAAAGCGTTGTCGTAGCCGTCTCCTTTGCTACCAACAGAGGGCTCTACTCCAGCCTCCGCGAGACGCTCTGTATAGCGGATGGAGACGTGTTGACTGCCACGGTCACTATGTTGGGTCAGATTATCTGCTCGCCATGGCTGCCGTGCATACAGCGCCTGCTCCAGCGCATCCAGCACAAACTCAGTCTGCATGTTGTTGCTGACGCGCCAGCCAACGATTCTTCGTGCAAAGACATCTATCACGAAGGCCACGTACAGCCAGCCCTGCCACGTTGAAACGTAGGTAAAGTCTGAGACCCACAGCTCGTTTGGGCGACTGGCATGGAATTGGCGATTGACCTTGTCGAGCGGGCACACAAGCTTCCCATCAGGGACCGTAGTACGGATTACCTGGCCGCGGCTAACACCCTGTAACCCAAGCCGGCGCATCAACCTTTGCACCGTGCAACACGCGACGTTGATACGCTCTCGATGTAGCTGCTTCCACACCTTCACGACGCCATAACACTGCATGTTGTCATCCCAGACGCGTAGGATCTCACTACTCAGCAGCTCGTCTTGTCTGGCCCGCATGCTGCGTAGCGCTGGCTGACGAGCTCGAGCTGTATGGCGGTAGTAACCGGACGGAGCGATCTGCACCACTCGACAGACCGCCTCGACTCCATACTGGTCACGATATTCGTCGACGAAGGCGTTCAGGGTTTGTTGCGGCGGTCGAGCTCCGCCTGGGCAAAATAAGCGCTGGCCAAGCGCAGAATCTCGTTCGCCTTGCGCAGTTCACGGTTCTCATGTTTCAGGGCTTTGAGCCGCTCTCGTTCGTCAGTCGTCTGACCAGGCCGTTGGCCGGTATTAGGCTGATGTTTGCGCACCCAGCCATGTAGCGTCTGCGGGACACACCCAATCTTGGACGCGATGGATTCAATGGCTGCCCACTCGGATGGGTAGTCCTTCAAGTTCTCCAGAACCAAGCGCACAGCACGTTCACGGACTTCAGGGGAGTAGCTATTAGATTTAGTCATGCCTCATACTCTCAAGAGTTGAGGCCTCCACCAAACCCCGCGTGATTCATATCCAATGTGGGAACCGGGTCGGATTAAACTCTCGGTTCCATCTCATTAGAGACGAAACTCAGGCACTCCGACAGCTTTGAGAACTCCTTGTACCGGCATACCCAGGCTATTAGTGCACCGTAGCCGACCGAAGTGGCGGCTATACCCAAGCGGCTCTCCCTCACTGCCCTTCGGTTGCGTGCCTCCGCCTGGGCGCGGCTCTCATCCTTGAAACGGGTCGGCATCTGCGCGAACAGAAAAACCGCTATTAAAATGAAGAAAGCGGCCGCGAGGGTCAGCTTTGCAACAATGGACAGGAGACACCGGTAGCTATAGCCATTAGACGTGACCGACGATACGGTAGCGAATCCCACAGCCGATGCGACTCCTAGGAGGGCTGCATACATAGGAACGGGAGACGGAAATTCCAGAAACCATAGCAACAATCCCACGGCGCCGCCCACCATAGGCAAGACGTTGGTGACAATCGCATCGGTAAAGTCAATGTAGATCGTAAGACTGTCGTTGCGATGCATCAGCACCGCCAGGCCCGTTAACAAGGCCAAGAGAACCAGCCCATATTTCCAGATGGGCAGCTCCTCCGCTGGGGAGGCAGCTACTACCGGCTCATACGCTTCTGGTGGCGGGTACGTGACGCCTTCTTCCGCATACTCGTTTTCAACAGAGAGCTCAGGTTGGGTCGCGATCAGGCTGACAGCCTCGTCCCTGGGAAAAGAGGCCTTGTCGGCAGCGTTAGGTTGAGCAAAGGTAGACGCCTTTTTTCGCTGTAATTCCGTTTCAGCAGCAACCATCGCGGATTCATTTTCCTGGGCAGCTCGTTCGCCACGCGCAGCGCTGGCGATTTTTGAAAGCTCGTTGATTCGGCTGCCTATGGCTACGTCGACGCAGTCTCTGTCCAAGCATTGATCGCGGATCTTCAACCATTCGCGTTGGGATGCTCGTAACGCTGCTGTATCTGTCACTAAAGACATCGCATCGGAATATTCTCGGGCCAGCCATTCGTCCAGGTGACCTGTGTAGGAATCTGAGCAGATGGTTTTTTCGACGAAGCTGGTGGCCTTGGCACAATCGAAACTTTGAGCCGAAGCGGGGGCGGCCCATGCTACGATTAACAGTGCGCCGAGGAGGTTCGTAAGGCTATTCTATTTCATTGTACTTTCCATTCTTTAAAGGGGCTTGAAATGATTGTATTACATAAAAGCCTCTTGCCATGGTATCGGTCGACTAAAAAAGTAGCCCTGACCAAGTGTGCAGCCCATGTCAGTTAGTATTCTAGCTTGAGCCGCTGTTTCCACCCCTTCTGCGGTAACAGTAAGACCATATGCCTGAGCAATAGTCATTATTGCTTGAATGACAACCTCTCCATTTCTTTCTTCGATATCATCAATAAAGGACTTATCAATCTTAATCTCATCAACCTCAAGCTTTTTTAAATAGCTTAAGGAGGAGTAACCAGTGCCGAAATCATCAATGCTGATTTTTATTCCTGCCTGTCGTAATCGCTTGAAGTTTTCAGTGGCAATAGCACAGGTGCTAAGTATAGCCCGTTCGGTTATTTCCAACTCAATGAGATCCGGCGGAAGAGAATATTCTTTAAGTATATCTGAAAGATAGTCGAAAATATTGATATCAGAAAAATGCGCTGCGGTAATATTCACCGCGACCGGAATGCAAGCTTGTCCTTCTGAAAGTCTGTCTGAAAGTATTTTTGCGACCGCCCTAAGTACATAAAAATCCAAGATTGAACCCAAACCATTCATCTCTGCAATCGGAACAAACTCCGCGGGAGAAATATGTCCAAGCTCGGCGTGTTTCCATCGTGCCAGAGCTTCATAAGAGCAGGTTTTTCTAGATCCGAGATCAATTTTAGGCTGCAAATAGATATCAATGGAATTATTTTTAAAAGCAGCTTTAAGCTCTTGTTCGATAATTATTCGCCTAAGAGAATCGGCATGGCTTTCTTTCTCATAGAATACGATAGCTCCACCATTTGCTTTCGCATCCTTGAGGGCCACCTCAGACAGCTCTATTGCACGGGATATGCGGCCAGCATCTGCGGGGAAAAGTGCAACTCCTATCTTGGTATCCAAGAGGTGATTTTGATCTGCTAAAGAATATGGTTCAGAAAATACTGCTAGAAGTTCCTCTCCTAGCCTTATTGCATAGGCCTGATCTTCTATTGGAGATATTGCGATGAACTCGTCACCACCTGCTCGAGAAAACAGAGAACCTTTTGGCAGTATCTTTTGAATTCGTGTTGTCACATCAACAAGCACCTGATCCCCAAAATTATATCCATGGCGCTGGTTAATTTGCCCGAAGCGAACCAAATCTAAGTGATAAATGCTATAGTTATTTTCATGATGAGCAAGGCCATTAAATCGTTCCGACAGGGAATCCGCCTTCAATAGACCAGTCAATTGATCATGACTTCTCATGTATTCGGCTTTTAAAATGGCTGCCTCTTTCTCTGAAACATCGATACCTATTCCCTGGAGTTCCTTAGAATCATTTTGCTGGTCTTCTACCTTACGAAAAGACCAGTCCGTAATTACCGTAGGTCCTTTTGTTTTCATTTCGATCTTTATATTAATCTCATATAAATCAGGATCTGAAAACAGCTCATTAAATGATAAAGAGAGGTTCTTGTAGCTTTTGTTAATAACGGTTTTCAATTGAGAACCAACTACCTCCTGATATGGCATACCCAACGCCTTAAGAAAGGAAGTATTGGCAAATGTAATATTAAGCAGCTTATCTATCCGGCAGATAAAATGCTTCTGACTTTCGACTATATCCTTGTATCGTTTTTCAGCCTGATGCAGTTTTTCAATAGCCTGATTGTAATCAGAGAGATCGTGACAGATCCCAACAAAATACGTCTCGCCAGCAAACTCAAACTCCCCAACTGATAGGTGCATCGGAAAGTTTTGGCCCGTTTTTTTTCGGCCTGTAGTTTTTCGCCCTATACCAATTATTTTTGGGCGGCCGCCATTCAAATAATTTGCAATATAACCATCATGAGCATGTCGATCCGGTGCCGGCATAAACATGCTGATATTCTTGCCTACGCACTCAAGGGGCGAATACTCAAATAGTCGCTCCACAGAGGCTGATACCTGTTGGATAATGCCTTTGTGATCGATAACCACCATGGCATCTACGGCTGCGCTCAAAACGGCAGCCAACGCCCCATCCTGTCGTAATGACATGAAATCCTAACTCCTAATGAGGCTTACTTAAATCTCACCACTAACTCATGTAAATCTTGAGCGATCACGCCGATTGCTTCAACACTTCCTGTGGTATCTTCGCCTTTTTTAAGGCTGGAGCGTGCCAAGGTGGAAATATTTTCAACCTGAGCGTTTATCTGATCCGATACTTGAGCCTGTTCTTCTACCGCTGCGGCCATCTGTAACGCCATGTCAGCGATGTCGCTTACAGCGCTTGCAATGCTTGAAAGCGTTCCTTCAGTTTCAAGCATTTTTTGTAAGCCAGACTCCGCTGCGGTCGTACCTTTCTCTGCAATGGCAACAGAACGTTCTGAGCCTTCCAGAAGTGTTTGCAACACAGAGTGAATCTCTTGAGTCGAGTCTTGCGTCCGGCGAGCTAAGTTTCTGACTTCATCCGCCACAACAGCAAAGCCTCGTCCATGCTCGCCCGCGCGAGCCGCCTCGATAGCCGCATTGAGCGCCAGCAGATTGGTCTGGTCGGCAATTTGTTCAATGATTGCCGCAGCAGAAGCAATACTGTGACTCTGCTTTGCCAAATCAGTAACTGACTGGCGAATGCCATCTACGGTGGTTTTAAGCTCTTCAATAGCCTTGCGGGTAGAACCCACAACGGATCTTCCACTGGTAGCTAGCTCTCGCGAGTTCTCAGCCTTTGTGGCTGTCATCTGAACATTCGCAGACACCTCTGCAATGGTGGTGGACATCTCATGAACCGCAGTTGCGACTTGCTCAGTCTCGGCCTGTTGTTTATGCAGCGCCTCCTGTGTTTCATGAGCAATCGCGAGTCCTGATACAGATCGAGCGGTGACCTGGCCAGCAGAGTCTTCTAACCGTGTCAGGATGGCGTCCAGATGGGCTCGCTGAGCCATAACCGCGACTTTGATGCGGCCTTGGTCGGGCGAGTCGTCTGTGTAGCTCTTGGCGGCAAGAGTATCTGTAAAACTTTTTTCCAGAAGCTTGGTAATGGAATTCCGCAAGGCTTTCTCAGCTGTCTCTTTCCAAACGACAGATGCCAGCAGGCTCAGTGAGAGCAGGCCAATCGCCAGGACAGGTAAGCTAAGAATGTGCAGGGTGCCGGCAACGGCGATCATCGCTAATAACAGGATCGTGGCTACTGGGATTTTTTCCCACCACTGCACGATGCCTTTCCCGTCATTGATTCGTTTGTATAACTTGGCCGCGCGCTCAACATCCTCTTTTCTCGGACAAGACCTGACTGACTCATAGCCAACAACCTTTCCGCTCTCGGTCACAGGCGTCACATAAGCACTTACCCAGTAATAGTCACCATTTTTACACCTGTTCTTAACTAAACCCATCCAAGGCCTACCTGCTTTTAAATGCGACCACATATTTTCGTAAGCAGCGGGCGGCATGTCTGGGTGACGAACGATGTTATGCGGCTGCCCAATCAGCTCCTCTCGATCAAAACCACTGACCTCCACAAAGGCCCTATTACAGTGCTTGATGGTGCCGTTTAGGTCGGTGGAAGAAATCAGCTTCTGGCCTGACGGAAATTGGCGCTCATTATTTGTGACCGGTAAATTTTTCCGCATTTTAAGTACTCACAGGGTGGTGGCGAAATGCCATAGCCAAGGCCGCCAAAATAGCCAATATAGAGTGGCAATTCACCTTCTATCGCCCGTTCGTGATGTTCCTTTAGCTTTATTTCCATAAAAGCTGACATAGATCAAGGAACTCGCAGATAAACCAGCCCCTAGCTGACTTTCCAATCTATATGATTTTTTTGGTACACAGATCGTGCTATCAAGAAAGGTCAAGATCGGTTTGCAAGCGCTGACCAACAGCGCCAGCATTGCCAGCATTGCCAGCGTCATAGATGGAAGCAGCATTATAAGTAGATGTTGGGACCGCCATCGACTAGACGTTGTCGATGACAAAAGTAGGCCATTAGTAATTTGGACCCTAGATCGAGTAACAAACAAAGCTTTGCTACCCCATCCAATCTACGATGTGCTGGGACACAAGGTCTGGATGTGTCATGTGGATACAGTGGCCCTGAGTGGGCAGTATCCGTAGTTCACTTTTAGGCATGTGGGCTTCCATGTATCTGCCCACACGTTCATCGGCAAGAGCATCGACACCGCTTTGAAGCAAAAGCGCCGGGTGCCTGTTTTTGGGGAGTAGATCTCGGTAATCGGAAAAAAAGGTAGCACGGGCAAAGGTTTTGGCTATCAATGGATCAGTCGAACAAAAACTATCAGCAAGCTGCCCAATTAATTTGTCAGAATTCCCAATACCCATAACAATGGGTGCCAGGTAGCTTGCCCAGCCGATGTAGTTTCGATCCATTAAACCGACCAACTCCTCCAAGTCCGCTATATCAAAGCCCCCATGGTAGCCAGGCGGCTCGTTGAGGAAGCATGGCGACGGACAAACCATTACCTGACTGGCGAAGCGATCCGGGTCGGCTAGAGCAGCTAACAAGCCAATTGTGCTGCTGACTGAATGGCCGACAAAATGCACTTGCTTGAGATCCATTGCTTCGCAGATCTCATTAACGTCCTGAGCGTGCCCTTCCAATGAGCTGTAGCGTGAGAGACTGAAGGCCGACAGGTCGGACTGGCCTGCGCCGACGTAATCAAAGAGGATTAATGTATAACGGTCGATCAAGCTAGGTACAAGGTATTGCCACATATTCTGATCACAACCGAAACCATGGCCTAGCATAAGCGTCTCCGGTCCTGATCCCATTGTAACCACATTGTTGCGAGCGATAATGCTGTCTCTTGTAAGCATCGTACTAACCTTTGTTACCCGCGGCCCTAGCGGTAAATTTGAATTTATTTTCATATTGCGATTGTTGCCAGGCATCAGTCCAAGCTGACAGATCCACGGCGGGCATAGGCCTGGCGATGTAATAGCCTTGGCCCATTTCGCATCCCAATTCAATGAGGCGCTGACCATGTTGCAACGTTTCCACACCCTCGGCGATAACATCGCATTCGAACGCTTGGGCGAAGCTGATCACGCCTTTCAATATTGCTAGGTCACCTTGGCTCGAGAGCATGTCTTTTACAAAGCTGCGATCAATTTTAAGCACATCCACCGTTAATACCTTGAGATGGCCAAGAGTGGAATAGCCTGTGCCAAAATCATCCAGCGAGATATTTACACCCAAATTTTTACACGCAGCGAGGACTATAGAAACCTGATCTATATCGTTGATCGCATTTGTTTCAAGGACCTCCAGCTCAAGCTGCTGCTTACGCAGCATGGGGAATTTGGCTAGCATTAGAGCAAGCTCTTCAACAAAGGAAGAATGTTGCAGGTGGTAGCCTGCAATGTTAACACTGACGTTGATGTTTCTCCCTTGATCATGCCAGCTCCCCATCTGTGCGAGCGCGGCAGCTATGACCCAACGGCCAAGCTCTACTCCTTGATGACTTTCACTGACGTCAGATAGAAAGCTTGCTGGACCTAAAAGCCCCTGAGTAGGGTGATTCCACCTAATAAGTGCCTCAGCTCCCAATACCTGACCGGTGCGCATATTCACTTTAGGTTGGAAATAAAGCTCGAACTGATGTTCAGCTATGGCAGCCTGAATTTCGGTTGCTTTCTGATGCTGGCCCTTCTGCGCTAGCTCTTTATCCAGGTTGAACATACATACTCGGTTTCGACCGGTTAGCTTGGCCTGATACATAGCTTGGTCCGCCTGGCGAATTAGCTGGTCAGAAGCAATAGGTTCAGTCTGCGGATAAAGTGTGATGCCCGCGCTAGCTGAAATACTGAGAGATAACGAACCTATATGAAAGGGCTGGGAAAGCTGATGAATCAGTCGGTCGAGCGAATCCATTGCTGAGCTGTCACCAAGATTACCCTGCATAATGACAACAAACTCGTCACCGCCGAACCTCGACACAATGTCGTGTGTCCTGAGATTTGCCGCCATCCGTTTAGCTACCAAGCGGAGCAGCTTGTCACCTACGTCATGCCCGTAAGCGTCATTGATTTCCTTGAATCCGTCTAAATCAAGAAACGCAAGGGCGAATGCGTTTTCGCTGGATCTCGAGCTACCCATTTGCTGATTTAAATGGCGAGTCAGGGCTGCTCGGTTAAGAAGCCCAGTCAACTCGTCAGTGTCCGCCAGCGAATGTAGAAGAGACACTTTTTGCTGCAAAAGCTCTTTTGCTGCGGCCAATTCTTTATACATCTGAATCGCCCCCAGTATTCTAGACACTCGCCAGACTCTGGTAATGACGCTTTTCGTACTCGACCGGTGACAGGTCACCACTCGTGCCGTGCCGGCGCCTTGGGTTATAAAACATCTCAATGTAATT
>NZ_JACGWE010000146.1:0-467 GCF_014077575.1 Pseudomonas sp. 5Ae-yellow
GGCCCAGAGTGTGTAAAAACACTTTCCGTATGTTGGAGGCCTAAGCACAGCGCTCTTGGGCGAGGCGATTTCCCGAACATTTGCCAAGGTCAGCCCCGGTAGCGCGTCAGATCGTGTATGAAGCGCTTTTGCACCTCTTTGGGGCAGTAAAAGCTGGGTTTTTACGCCGCCATCGCCTTCAACAAGCCTTCGGTGCCGATGATTTTCATCACCCGCTTCAAGTTATAGGCGAGCACATTCAAGCTCATTTCTGCGCTCACCCCGTTCAGTTTTCGAGTCAGGAAGTGCGTTGCCCCCATCCATTGTTTGAGCGTCCCGAAGGGATGCTCAACAGTCCGTTTTCGAACCCTCATCATCTCCGGTGCTTGATTCAGCTGGCGTTGCACTTCCTCCAGCACAGCTTCATGTTCCCAGCGCCTTACCCGACGATTTGTGCTTGGCGTGCACTGGGTTTTCAGGGTGCAACT